>JBPCUV010000177.1:0-15009 GCA_051010975.1 Desulfocapsaceae bacterium | reverse complement strand
ATAACCAGCATCAACATATTTGGCGGATTTGCCGTTACACAGCGAATGCTGTCCATGTTCAGGAAATAGGAGAACGCTCATGTCACAGGGTATTGTAACGGTAGCTTATATCGGCGCGACTATATTGTTTATCCTTGCCTTGGGCGGTCTCAGCACCCAGGAGACTTCCAGAAGAGGAAATCTGTACGGCATATCCGGCATGGCCCTGGCACTGCTGGCGACCTTGATCGGCATTGTCTCAGACAACTACTTCATATTGTTTCTCGGCGTGCTCGTTGGCGGCGCCATCGGCTTGATGCTGGCAAAAAAGGTTGAGATGACGCAGATGCCTGAACTGGTGGCCATACTGCACAGTTTAGTCGGTCTGGCGGCAGTTCTTGTGGGGTTCGCCAACTTCATGGACCACAGTACCGTCTTAACCGGGATCGATAAGACCATCCACGATGTGGAGACCTATCTTGGCATCCTCATCGGTGCCCTCACTTTTTCCGGTTCTGTTGTCGCGTTCCTGAAGCTGAGTGCCAGAATCAGCGGCAAACCGCTGATTCTCCCGGCCAGGCACTGGTTCAACCTTCTTTTGTTAATTCTGTCTATCTGGCTCTGTCTCAGATTTGCAGATCTTTCGGCAGCCGGTGGTGGCATGCTCCCACTCATCGCCATGACTATCATAGCTCTGGTCTTTGGTGTGCACATGGTCATGGCCATTGGCGGAGCTGATATGCCGGTGGTCGTATCGATGCTCAACAGTTATTCTGGCTGGGCAGCTGCGGCTACGGGATTCATGCTGAGTAATGATCTGCTGATCGTTGTCGGTGCCCTGGTTGGCAGCAGTGGTGCCATCCTGAGCTATATTATGTGCCGGGCAATGAACCGTAATTTCATCTCGGTTATCGCCGGCGGCTTCGGCACAGCCGGCGGTGAGATGGCTGCCGGATCGGAGGGGGAAGCTGGCGATGTGATTCCCATAGATGCAGCAGATACGGCCGATCTATTGCTTGAGGCCAGAGAAGTTATGATCATTCCCGGCTACGGTATGGCTGTTGCTCAGGCACAGCACGTGGTCAACGATATCACCAAAAAACTGCGGGACAAGAAGATTAACGTGCGTTTTGGCATCCATCCGGTGGCCGGCCGCATGCCCGGCCATATGAACGTATTGCTGGCAGAAGCCAAAGTTCCCTATGACATTGTCTTTGAACTCGATGAAATAAACGATGATTTCCCCAATGTTGACGTATCAATCGTCATCGGTGCCAATGATATCGTCAACCCGGCTGCCCAGGAGGTACCGGACAGTCCGATTGCTGGGATGCCGGTACTGGAATGCTGGAAAGGCAAGACCACCATCGTCCTGAAACGTTCCATGGCCACCGGTTATGCGGGCGTATCAAATCCCTTGTTTTACAAAGAGAACACCAGGATGCTGTTTGGCGATGCGCGGGAGAGTCTCAGCTCCGTTTTGAAGAATCTCGACTGAAACGCCGTTCATAAATTCTATCTGCGCCCTCCCCCCCCTCGCCCACCGCCGGAGCGGGCAGCAGCGCCTGCCCGAGCGGCACCAGAGCGGCTACCTGCGGTTGACCGGACATTTGCTCTCGTCGCTGAGCGGTTATAATGACGATTAACCCCTGATCGATAGTAATTGTCGTAATCCCAGGAATTGCGATGATAGTAGCTTGCCCCGCCGCTATAGCCGCTATAGCCAGTTGAACTGCATGATGATACGACGGTCATAAGAAGCACGATGCACGTTACATAAAAAAACGGTAGCAATAGTTTCATATCAGCCTCTCGTGGTTTACTGGACTAAGGAATGCAGTGATTGAATCATCCCGGCAAGATCCTCACCATGGCTGATTGTTGTCTCGGAGGGGCCAATGTAGATTGCTATGGCCACGCGATCTGGCGAGAGTTGAAAAAAACCGGCCCGAAAATCCATGGCTTCGCCCTCCTTATCTCCAGTACCGCTGACGTACTGAACCTTCATAGCATCCAGGGTGTCGTGCGTCAGTTCAGAAATTGCCACATTATCAAGTAGATCAAGCCCGAGTGAAGAGACATACTCCCTGGCGTCTTCAATGCTTTCGAGATCATCGGGAACCCACATGGCAAACCACAAGGGGACTCCACTGTTTGGCATGGCACTGATAAGTCGGGCAGGCCCTATCTGTTCTTGGGGATTTTGAGAGAGATCCTTCTCAGACCCCACATTCACCCGCCAGTCATCTGGAATGGTCATGGAAAAATATTGCTTCCCGGCAGATGAATAGATTATGGCTACCTGAGCCTGAGTGACTCCAGTGGTAAATAACAGAATTACCACGACGAGGCCGATCGATTTTTTAAGCATATGTCTCTCCCAAATCTTCTTACATCCATTTAGATCTCAATCATCTGCAAAAATCTATCGGTCAACTATAAGCACGGTAGCACCTTTTCGTTGAGGAAAGCTGTTCTTCGGCAAAACCCAATTCTGATACAATTAGTTCAAGCCCCTTCCGTCGAATTAATAGATGAATACGAAGGCGTTAGGGAACAATGCTGTTGCTAATTCGCTTATAAACTCACATAATGGGTGAACTTTTGGTATGGTTCTCTACCCAGTTGATTCTAAGCCAAACAGTCGAACTAAGATGGCTGCAGACAATTCCTAACCGGCAACAAGGGCTGCAAAATGAGCACAGAAACCGGCATGATCGAGATTCATCCTGCTGCACCTCATCATTTGCCAGGCTATATTCCCGGGCCAGACGGCAGTGACCCACTCTTCACGATAGTTGTGGTCTCCATGCTAATTTTATTTCTGGTGGCAGGAGTTATTTATTTCAGACTGCACTCCCTGCCCGAGCACATGGGAGAAAAGGCCAACAGCACCCAACTACAGCTTATTTCTATATTGGCAATTTTAGCTCTTTTCACCCACAACAATGCCTTTTGGGTTCTTGCCCTGCTGCTTGCTGCCATCCGGATACCCGATTACCTGACACCCATAGAAACTATTGCCAAGTCGTTGGCAGCGATCGCCGCAGACAACAAAGCGAAAGATACGCTGGAGCCTCCTTCTGTCCCCGATAACGGACCTGGCGAAGATGGTCCTCCTACAGCGCCTATACCAGATGAAAGAACAAAGCCTGCAAAAACAGAAAGGGAGGAGAAATAACTCATGTTTGAACTCATGTTTTGTGCCTTCTTCACCGTTCTGCCCGATTTTCTGTTCAAGCGATTTGTGCAAAAGAAAAGATGGGGTAAGGAACTCACTTTTTTTAGCATCTGGTATGAATTGCGCTGGGGTATCACCGGTTGTACCATATTGACCGTCGCGTTAATCACGCTGGTTTTCTATTATCACCCCTCGACAACAAACGTCATCTCCATATTTCGTACCGTAACAATACTGCCGGAAACGTCGGGTCGGGTTGAGGAGGTCATGGTAGAAAATTTTCAAATGGTAAGCGAAGGTGATCCACTTTTCAGCCTGGATAGTTCCACTCAAAAATCAGCAGTGGAAACGGCTCAATCCATGTTGGATGAAATAGAAGCCGAATTTTCTCTGGTGAAAACTGATCTTGATGAAGCTGAAGGTAATATCTCTTCGGTAAAGTCCAAACTCGACCAGGCTCGTAGTGATTTAAAGCGGATGCTTGTGATTACAAAGGGAGGAGAAGATCTCATAAGCGAGAGGGATATTGAACTTTACGAAAGTAGAGTTGAGGTGATAGAGGGCGAGTTGGTCTCTGCGATGGCTCGTCGTGCTGAGGTGCTGGCCAATCTCAACACCTTATTACCCGCACGAAAGGAAACTGCCGAGGATGCATTAGCCCAGGCAAAAGTCGAATTGGAGAAAATGGTGGTCTATGCAGATATCTCCGGTCGTGTAACCCAGCTTGCCCTGCAGCCAGGCGACATTGTAAATCCTCTACTACGACCTGCAGGCCTGCTCGTCCCAGAAGGTGAAGGGTCAGGGAAATTTGCCGTCCAGGCCGGTTTCAACCAGCTCGCCGCCCAGGTAATAAAACCTGGAACCATTGCAGAAATGACCTGCATGTCGAAACCATTTAACATCATCCCCATGGTCATCACGGAGGTGCAGATACCGATTGCCAGTGGTCAATTGCGCCCGACTGACCGGATGCTCGATCTTCAGGACGTCGCCGCAAGGCCTGGTACGTTGACGGCAAGGATGGAACCACTCTACAAAGATGGTCTTGAAGGGGTCCTACCTGGAAGCAAATGTATAGCCAATGCCTACACAAACAACCACGAACTAATCACCTCAGGACAACTCTCAACATCAGAGCTCCTCTTTTACCATATGGTTGATACCGTTGGTTTTGTACATGCGCTGCTCCTGCGTATTCAAACACTTCTGATTCCCGTAAAAAACCTGGTCTTTTCAGGACATTAGGGAAAAGTTACCGATGGCAGGCCCGGGCTGATGGATATCCCTGTGCATTGAACTAAAAGCAGGTGCATCCGATAGATGTCTTCCTCCGGCAGAGCCACCAATCAACCGGCGGAAAAATATTTGTTCTAGAAATGGAATTTAATACCGACGTTGCCGGTGAATCCGCCCACATCGATGTTCTCCTCCAGGAGACCGTCAAGTTCGGCGAATCGATATAACGCTTCACCGAATAGTTTCACCAAGTGTGTCCCTAAGGCGATATCAAGTCCTGCGCCAACATATCCACTGAACTTGGAGTCTAAGTCAACCTCGCTGGAATTATCAACATAGAGGTACGATGCTCCTCCGAGAAGGTAGGGATCTACTTTGCCGCGAGGTAAAAAATGCACCTGCAGCCCTAAATCAAACGGTATCATTGTCACATTCTCATAGACAAATCCCGCGTCACTGTCTGAGAAGAAATGGGCTCGGCCGTCCAGTCGCAGGTGCTCGGTAAAAAGCGGTATGGCAAGACCGATTCCTGCCCCCCAGGATCCATCGGCATCTTGTTTGTTCCAATAGCTTCCATAGCCATAGAGATCAATTGCTGATGCATTCGAAACACAAAACACAACCGAAAATAGAAAGCCTAAAAGCACTATCCTTAAATACCTCATTCCCATCCCCTCCATTGGTTTGAATATGAATCCTAATATCTTTGAGCCGAAGCCATCTCTGTCCCAGAGTAGCGGCCTGGATCTCTCTGAACTGCGATTTCACAGGATGTCATTGAATTGTCCCGAAACCCGTCGCTTATGAATCTTATGATGTATCTCCAACAACGGAATTGTATCACAGACAACTTAATAATCGTATCCCCTGAGCTATTCCCGGATTCCTACTAGATCAGAATTCTTCATTCTGTTTTATCACTATACTTGTGGCTTATCGCGATCACCTGATCTTCAATTCGCATGAAGGCATCGAAAATGATTGGGTCGAAAGAAACTCCTCGCTCCTTTAACATGATGTCAATTGCCTTGCGATGTGAGAATGCTGGCTTATAGCATCTTTCATTGGTAAGTGCGTCATAAACATCAGCCACTATCATGATCCTGCCAGGCAGAGGTATTTCCTCCGCTTTTAGTCCACGAGGATAACCGCTACCGTCCCATTTCTCATGATGGCTATAGGCTATGTCACCAGAGAGTTTGAGAAAGTTGTCCCCTTTAATCTTGCGGACTGTGCGGGCAATTATAGCATGCCCATATTCCGTATGTTTTTTCATCTGCTCAAACTCTGCCTCACTTAATTTCCCTGGCTTCAGAAGGATTTTATCTGGTACGCCGACCTTGCCAATATCATGAAGCGGAGCAGAGAGATAGAGGATTGAAATGTAGTCCCGGGTCAACGTCTCTGAAAAATGGCCCGATCGCTTTAGCGCCTCGGCGATGGCCTTGACGAAGTACTTGGTTCGCTCTATGTGCGCCCCGGTTTCAGGATCTCGGGTTTCAGCTACCGTGGCCATCGATTCCATGGTGACCTGCTGGGTATTGCTGAGCTGTCTTAACCAGAGGAAAGCATTTCGTTTTTCAATGGAAAAGCGGGCGGCTGAAAGAAATGCGAATAGGATGCTGGCAGTAATTACGACAGGGCCCGGCGAAATAAACGCATTTTCGAAGATGAACAGCAAATAGGATAGCGCAATGAAAAAAGCTGCAAGTGTAAGAGTACCCAACAGCGTGGGAAAAGGACCTGAGCTGTTGGTGAATAGGTAAACCATGATCAGGCCGGCAAGCAGGCATGAAACGAGGACCAGTGATCTGCTCCAGGCCGGCGTGACAATCAATTCAGAGTTAAGGATGTTTCCAGTTAAAACCGCATGCGCTTGTACACCAGGAAAGGTTGGATCCAGCGCGGTTTGTACGAGGTCGTTGAGGACAGCAGCAGAGGATCCGATAAAAACGATTTTCCCTTCGATTTCAGACCTTTCGATGCTATGGTTGAAGATATCCAGGACCGGAATGGTGTTGAGTTGATGGGCAGGTGTCTGGAATTTCAGAGATACAAATCCGTCAGCTGTAAGGGGTATCTTGTAGGAACCTACAGTCAGGACTGGTCCATACAAGTCCGATTCTATTTCTCCTGCATCAACCCCCAATGAATGCATAACAGCAGCCAGCGACAAATTTGGATGGATTTGTCCCTGATGCCTTATCAGGACTGGAACCCGACGGAGCCTACCATCGTCGTCAAGTTGATTATTAATAAAACCAGTATGATGCAGTTTGGTTTCCACTTCAGGTATATTGCACAAGGCGGCACTGGCGTCAAACAGTGACATAGCAACGGCTCTGTCGGTGATGGAAACCGATTGTTCTCTACATCTGGAATTCTTGATGAGATGATCAAAATATAAATAATGGGCCCCGACCGCACCTGTCTGATTGAGGACAGCGCCGAGGTAACCGTCATTGTTTGAAAGTCCATCCGGGATATTTCCAAAAGTGATGTCAAGGCCAAAATCGTTTTGAAAATTGTCTTTTATAGTCAGCAAAGAAGTTCGATCCGGTTCCGAAAAAAGGATATCAATACCGATTGCGGCTGGATTCATCTCCCCAATGATTTGAACCAGTTCTGCAATTCTGTAACGCGGCCATGGCCACTGACCGAGCACGGAAAGACTTGCGTCATCTATATCAGCAACAGTCACCGACTGAGGAGCTCTACCGGTAGCTCTTTTCTTTACATAGAGGTCATGAAAGAAGTTATCGACCTCGGTAAGTGCGGAAGAATTAAAGTAGTAGGAAATTCCGATAATAAATGAAAAGATGATACCTATCGCTGCAATAGATACGACAGCCTTTTTCGACATCGTCTCAAAGGGGCTAGGATACATCGACGTGCACTAGAGCATCATAACTTCGACTCGCCGATTCTTTGGCTCCGGCACTCCATCGGCAGT
Organism: Desulfocapsaceae bacterium; assembly: GCA_051010975.1. Taxonomy (GTDB): domain Bacteria; phylum Desulfobacterota; class Desulfobulbia; order Desulfobulbales; family Desulfocapsaceae; genus JABDQA01. The sequence continues at coordinate 7,660 of JBPCUV010000177.1, read as the reverse complement.
GGGAACAAGTGGATCGTTCTCACCAAAAGACTGAATTCGAAGGATGTCAATGGGGATATTGGAGCTTTCCAGAATTTTTTCTATCGCACGGGCTCTCCCCAGAGAAAGCTTCAAGTTGAAATCCTTTGACCCGGTTGCATCGGTGTGGCCGATGATGTTCAGCACAATTGGTGGTTGGCGTGTTCGCAGCTCATCTACCAGCTTGTCAACATCTCGAGCGGAGTTTTTTGTGAGTGTAGTTGATCCGGTGGTAAAATAGAAAAGATAGCTGGCGGCTGGATGAGGCAGTGCATTCAGGGATGCTCGATATTTCTTCAGCACTTCCTCTTTTTCCAGAGCGCTCGTGGACATGCTGTCCTCTGTCGGTCCTGTTACTGAAAGTGAGTGGTAAGGTTGATCCAGTACTTTCGCAGCTTCGGCTGTTTCGACCAGGACCGAGCCAACGGTCTCATTTTCGTCCGGCAAAAGGATTACCGTCGTTTTCGTGCAACACGAGGTGAAAACAAACATTAGTCCTAAGGCGAGTGTATGAAAGTATCTCATCGGTTTCTCGATTAGTCCACGTTAACGATGAATCTTGTTCCCCTGATGCCCAGTGTTGCCCGGGGAGTATTTACCTTAACCTTCTCCGGGGCAAGTTTGCCGATTCTGCCAGATGAATAGACCGCCTGTCCTTTTTTTAAGTAAAGTGAAAAGTCATATTGCTCTTCGATTGGCTCAAACACATATTGCTGCAGATCAACGTGTGAAGATGGTCCTATCGACAGCAGAGTTCCATCCATAAAGGTAACGCCGACGGTACTGTCAGCCCCTGAAATGATTATATCACTCTGCTGCAGCCGGGTTCCCGGCTCTACCTTGATTCGCTCGTCTTTCCTGACGACCGACACATCACCACTAGCCTTTTTGACTAATGCAATAAAGGCTGCTTCATCCCCAAATGAGTTGCTGGCTGCTAATAACAGCACGACTGTCAGGACAACCATTTTGATCTGAATCTTTCTCACTGACATTATCAGTTACCTCAGCAGAGTCGGTTTCTAAGAAAATGAACTTCCATTATCCACACTTTATCAGATTATCAGAAGAACCCCACAACTTCAACTTGAGTGAAGGTTGAGAATCGGGACAAATCCTCCTAATGAGAGGCTTCCGCCGGCAAGGTTAGATTATCACAAAAATCCGATCACCAGGGCTCTCAGGAAAAATTTCCTTTTAGGCTGAATAACAACCTCTGGCAACCTCATGAAGCTCTAGTGACTAACCAATTAAGCTTGTTCCTGATATGTCTCATTTCCTTGTAATTCTAAAATACATAACCCTGCCAGGAGAAACCTATCCTCTCGTTCAAACTTTCAGCTTTTAGTTACTCTGGAATAAACAAATTTAAGGACAAGAATCGAAGTGATTCAAGCGCAAAAAAGAATCACCCTGTCGATATCCCATAAACTGTTGAAAATTAAATGGATATAGCATATTGTTAGTGTCCAAAATGAGTCAGGCCAAATAACAACAAAAAACACCATTCGATTTACTGGCATGAAAACGCACATGGCTAAGCTGGCTGGTGTACTCTCTGTCTTTTTTCTTCTAATTCTCACTTCAACTCTCTCGCTGGGCACCTCGAATCCAGAAGGTATCTCTAGTCAACAATCTTCTAAACAACAGGAATTTTTTAGTCTCCGTGTAGCAGAGATTTGGGGTGAGCAGAATGTTTGGAATCCTAGCCCTACTGTCTGGGTTCAGTACGAGACTGATTTGGGTGAGCGGAGTGCTGTTGACTTCGAGCATGGAACCGTAATAGTACAACTCCTCATTGATTCAAATCAAGACCCGCTCAGTGAGGAAGTTATTGCTCATCTGCACCAGGGAGTTCGCAATTTGATTCTTGGAGATGCAGGGGACCCGGTAGAGATGGTCATCTTAGAGGAACAAAAGAAAAAGCAGCCCAAAGACTCTGCCATGGAGAATAAGTCATATGTATCTCACGATTTAGCTCTGGGATACGAGAGAAATGCTTCAACTGAAAATCCCCTCCTTCTTGATCAAATCCGGAGAACGAATGGAAAGGAGGTAGCTTTAGACGAGGTCGAAAACTTTGCCGATGAAGTGGTGAATATACGTAGTATTAGTCATAAGAAAGTAAAGGGAAGTGACGGTATCAATCGACAAGCAGTTAGTGTGAAGTTTGATCTGGCCCCTAATCATCTGGAAATCCGAGCCCGACAATTCTTCCCGATCGTGAAGGCTTCAGCACTTAAATACAATCTTGATCCATCAATAATTATGGGCATAATCCATACAGAATCGATGTTCAACCCCAGAGCACGATCACAGACACCTGCATTCGGTCTTATGCAGCTCGTTCCAGGAACTGGTGCACGTGAGGCTTATGCGAAAATACACGGTATATCAAAATCACCTTCCGCAAAATACCTGTATGATCCCCAAAGCAATATTCAGCTGGGAGTTGCCTATTTTGATATTCTCCTGAATCGCTATATGAATCAAATAGATCATCCAGAGAGCCGCACCTATTGCGCCGTTGCCGCCTACAATGCAGGTGCTGCCAATGTGGGAAGGGCATTCACTCCATATAAATCTATAAAAAAAGCATCTCCTGTAATCAACAATTTACAGCCCAGTGAGGTGTATGATCGACTCGTCGAAGATCTCAATATCAAGGAAGCCAGGCTCTACACTCGAAAAGTACTAACCCGAAGTGTGCTCTATTCAAGCTGGAATTGAAGCACTGGTGTCCTAACCCAGCAGCTTAATCGACCACCACTGTGTTTAATTGACCCGTGCTAACCAGCAAAAGAAGCCTTGTAAATATTTCCCTTGGTTAGCTCTGGTACCTTGAATGATATTTGAAATAGAGATTTTTCCTGATATGTTGGGATCTCCTTCTCAACTGGCACCACTTTTTTTCATCACACTCCCTAACAATTTAGATAATCGTATGATATAGTTGATCAACAGCATGAGTGCTATGCTGAGGTCAACCTCCTTTAGGTTGGGCGTGGGAGACAAGAATTTAGGGAGAGTCTCTCGCGCCCTTTCTTTGTCTATATATGCCCCACGACAACACGGGGCAGTCATCCGTGGCAGTTTGGTGTGTCTAATCTGCAGATAAACGAAAAGAAGGTCAACATGGAGATGCTTCTTTCTGGTAATAGATTGCTATGGTAAATCTTTGACAATGGGATGCATAGTCACAGAAAAGCCATAAGCTTTAGGTTAGTCTTTTGGGGAAATTTCTCTACTCATGTAACGAGATGAAAGGTCAACTTGAACATATACTTAACGCAGGGTGGCAAAATTGAACGATGACCTTAAAAATACAAGTGCAAAAGGGTTTTGGTGGAAACGGTTTCTTTATTCAATGACCGGGGCCAACGATGATTATGAGTTAGGTCCCAACTGGTTTGCTTCGGTCATGGGCACTGGCATTATTGCCAATGCGGCTGCCACCTTACCATTATTTTCGGAAAGTCTTCACACTTTCGCCCTGGCAATTTGGTTGCTTGCCTCCATCATGCTGATTGGGCTGGTGAGTTGGACATTCGTGTTTCTGGTTAGTGGTCATAGTGTTTGGAAAAAGCACTTTAGAGACCCTATGATGGCCCAGTTCTATGGAGCACCGCCTATGGCTATGCTTACAGTAGCTGGGGGGACGCTATTAATTGGTGGAAGTGTGCTTGGTCAACCAGTTGCCCAGAGCATTGCTTGGGGGCTCTGGTTTGTCGGTACAATAACCGGGCTTGGCTCGGCTCTTGTCATTCCATATCGCTTGTTTACCAAATTCAGAGTACGACCGGACTCTGCCTTTGGCGGCTGGCTTATGCCGGTTGTTCCTCCCATGGTATCAGCTGCCATAGGCGCTATGCTTGTTCCATACACCCCGGAAGGGGTACTGAGAGAAACCATGTTCTACCTCTGTTTCTCGATGTTTGGTCTCAGTCTGATAGCTGCGATGATTATTACAGCTATGATATGGAGCCGCCTGGCTCATCATGGAACGTCAGGTACCTCCCGGGTCCCCACACTCTGGATTGTACTGGGGCCGTTTGGGCAGTCAATGACCGCTGCAGGTATACTTGGTACCGTTGCCGAGGGCGCAGTATCTCCTAAAATAGCATACGGCTTTGAGGTGTTTGCGGTACTTTACGGTGTCCCGGTCCTCGGATTTGTGCTGCTCTGGACCTGCATGGCAATATTGTTATCGATTCGAGCCCATTATAGGCAAATGAGATTTGCCCTTACCTACTGGGCGTTTACATTTCCAGTTGGTACTTGTGTAACTGGGATCGCGCAGTTGGCAATCCATACAGGATCACCGTTGTTTGAATGGACAAGTATTCTCTACTACATAGGATTACTTGGGGCATGGACAGTTGCTGCTTTTGGAACGACAAGGGGTATGATCACCGGGCACTTATTTCGGCCGCCTCCACTTGCCAAAGCTATTGTCTCCTTGAAAGAGCCACATTTTCAGGGTGATATATTTGATGACATGGATGATGAAAAATGAGAGCCGGGCCAAGCATTCTACACCCAAAATTGTTCAATAATAGTTATCTCGGTTATTTCACCATGACCGGTTTGAAAAATGTCATGGCGATTCCTAGTAACACCATAGTATTGCCGCTATTTAATGGTGTTTTTTCATCTTCATTAAAGTGAAAAAACTTCTTGATGGTTCCACAAACAAAGATGTCTTTGAGCAATTCTCAGACGTAGAGGAAGGTTATGATATGAGATTCTTTCTGTATATCTAGAGCCTCAGCTAATAAAGTGCCGAATATGACTTACTGAAAGATTCCCTCTGGCAATCTCAATCTATCCCCCCGATAGGGAATCGAAAATAATCAGGAATAAGTTCAGGGAGAAGTAATGCTATTTGCTTGAGGTTGTCCGAGCTACCCTTTAATTTTATAGTGTTAGAAACTGCCATGGTATTTTACGGTTCACCTACCATGCCATCATTCTATAAAGCAACATATCATTGATGAGATTGAAAGGAACAACAACGTGCCGATTATAGATCTAATTAAAGATTACGCAGAAGATATGAGACACTGGCGGCGTCAACTACACCAAATCCCAGAACTGGGTTTTGACTGCCATCAGACCTCGGCATTTGTGATAAGGAAATTGAGAGAATTCGGGGTAGACCGACTCAATGAAGGAATAGCCGGTACTGGTATCGTAGCTGTCATTGACGGACAGGGAGCCGGTAATGGCACAACCCTCGGTCTTCGTGCAGATATGGACGCCCTTCCCATACAGGAAAACAGCGGTTTGGATTATGCCTCTGTCCATACCGGAAAGATGCATGCCTGCGGCCACGATGGGCATACCGTCATGTTGCTGGGAGCTGCCCGCTATCTCTGTGAAACAAGAAAATTTTCAGGAAAAGTGGTCCTGATATTTCAGCCGGCAGAAGAAGGTGGCGGCGGCGGTCGGAAGATGGTTGAGGAAGGGATCATGGATGAATTCGGCATAACCGAGGTCTATGCACTGCATACCTCGCCCAAAGTTGAGGCCGGCCACTTCCAGACAAGACCGGGTGCGATAATGGCCGCGGTCGATTTGTTTAAAATCAACGTCACGGGAAGGGGCGGTCACGCTGCCTCTCCCCACTACACCGCCGATCCGCTGGTTGCAACTCTGGGAATAGCTACCGCAATTCAAACGATCATTAGTCGTAACCACGACCCGAGAGAGACGGCGGTATGTTCGATCACTCAGTTTCATGCTGGGTCAACGCACAATGTCATTGACGAGACTGCCTTTATCAGCGGAACCATCCGCACGTTCGATCAAAAAGAACGAGCAATGATACTGAGACGTATACAGGAAATCGCAGAGGGTCAGGCCTCGTCTTACAACTGCAGGGCGGAGGTAACATTGACCGAGGGCTATCCCGCCACGGTGAATAACCCGGAAAAAACTGTTTTTGCCGCAGAGGTGGCGAAACAGGTAGCGGGTGAAGCCGCAGTCAACTCCAATGCCTCTGTGGATCTTGGCGCAGAGGACTTTTCCTACATGCTGGCAACACGTCCCGGAGCGTATCTCTTTCTGGGACAGGGTGAAGGTGCCGGCCTGCATACTAAAGATTTCGATTTCAACGATCAAATATCACCTTTCGGTGCATCTTTTTTTGCCCGACTTGTAGAAAAAGCACAGCCTGCAGACATCTAGTCTGCATTTATCAAGAAATTTCATTTTTATTGTCATAAATGGGCACTGTTAGGGTCAATGACGTTTCCCGCAGGAAATTTTCCCACAGAAAATGAGAGTTCTCCACGATAATGAGCTATAGATTCAAGGTGTCTTACCTTAACGGGAAGCGACCTTTTGCCTGCACCACCTTCACATATTAGGCGATGGCATCCTGGAGTAAGAATACTTCATAGATGTTTGGGTATTCTCTTCCAAGTCACACGTTTCTATAGTATCACCAATAACACCGTACTGAAGGACCAAGAGAAGTATCATTAAGACGAGCACTTATAAAAGGAGAAAATCCTATGTTCGCACTGGCTGTAAACGGCAGCCCGAGAAAGGGCGGGAACACCGAAATGCTTTTGAAAGAAGTTCTTGGAGAACTTGATGATGCAGGATGGGAGACCGAGTTGGTTAAAGTCGGAGGAACAAGTATCCGAGGTTGTCTTGCCTGTAATAAGTGTTTTGAAAATCAGGATAATAAATGCATCCAGAAAAAAGACGCTTTTAACGAAATCTTCGCAAAAATGCATAAAGCTGAGGCAATCATTCTTGGCTCACCGGTTTATTTTGCTGCAGTTGGAGCAGATCTCAAAGCCCTCGTCGAAAGAGCTGGATATGTTGCTTTTGCCAATAACCAAGCGTTTGCCGGAAAGATCGGCGCTGCCGCAGTTGCCGTTCGTCGTGGCGGGGCTACCCACGTCTTCGATTCGATCAACCATATGTTCCAAATGTCACAGATGATCATACCCGGTTCGACCTATTGGAATATGGGGTTTGGTTTGAACAAGGAAGAAGTCAAAGATGATGCGGAAGGTATGGCGAACATGCGTCACATCGGCCGTTCAATTGCATGGCTAGGCAAAGCAATTGCACCAGTGAGAGATGAGTATCCCAAAAACTAAAGGACCTATGTCGATCGCTAGCCGGCAAGAAACTCTAGCTCGCATAAAGTAGTGCAACCTAAAGCAAAGGCTCCGTCAGACATTAGGGAGCCTTTGCTTTTTCTTTCAGTTATTTAAAGCCCCTCTTGTCTGCTATTTCTGCCACTCAATTATACAGCGATTTCAAGCCTGAGATTAGCATTACCAGTGTCATAGGGTACCTGATCCGTCGAGTTAGGTTTATTTCTGATATGTCTGATAACCTTTAGATTTATTGGCGAATGATGATCGAATATTATTCCTTTCTCCCCTCAGTTTGATGTGGAAGGTGAGTACGATTCCGGAATAGGTATTTTTTAGGTCAGGCATCTTGTGGAATAACACAGGATATGGCATATTTATCCTATAGATGGCCGCGTTTTGATTGGATTTACCGATTCGAGTCAGTTGATCTCACTCAAAGGAGGGTATCATGAAACGAAAGGATCTGAAGAATTTGCTCGCCGGCATGGGCATTGCCAGCCTGGTCGGGGCCGGCGGACTTG
>JBPCUV010000176.1:0-3162 GCA_051010975.1 Desulfocapsaceae bacterium | reverse complement strand
CTTATCGTCCTCGGCAGTGTCCTGGTGGTAGAATATCCACCGCTGCTCTGGGGAGGGGCCGCAGTTTCGGTGGCGTTGATGGTGAGTCATCTGCAGTTTGCCCATTTTGGCCGGGTGATTATCCAGCAGGTTCCGCGGCCGCTTTTTTTCCCCATGTGCGCTTTCATGGTCGTCGCCCTTTCCTTCGTCTTCAGGACCAAAAATGTCGAGATGTTCGGCTATGTGATTCTCTGCTCGGTGCTGCTCTACATGGTTGTAGGTAGAAAGTTGCGAATCCCTGTAAAGGGGCAAGCCTAGGTCTAAAAAAACTGAATTTAGCAGGCGATGAGTTGTTAGGTCGCGCTGTTGGTATCTAAAGTACGTCGTTTCGTATCTTCTCCCAGACGGCGGCCACACCTTCGGAAAAACCCTCGGCATAGGCGTCAAGGTCGAATGGTTCTTCCTGATTGTCAGCCAGACGATTAACCGATGCTTCTATCGACGACCACAATTGTGAATCCATGTCGCTGATGGTTTCCCTGAATGAGTCAAAGCTTATAGGCACCGTTTTGCGGACCAGATGCAGATCGCTGATGGCGATAAAGGGATCGTAATCGATTTGTTCGTCGGTGATGAGTCGCTCTGCGTCCTTTTTGCCGATTTCAATGGATGATTTGATGATCTTTTTCATGAATTTGTAAATGAAGGCTTTTTTAGGCTTTGAGGATTAGGCTGGAAGAATAATCCAATGGGTTTGAAAATAGAACTGCAAATTGTACTCAACGGCTCTAGATTCGGCAGAAATACAGCAAAATTGAGCTCGATCTGCACTGGAAAGTGGAAAACAACGATACGACAAACACATACTGTTTGACCTTCAGATAAGCCCCCACCGTCCCGGATTTGGTCCAAAGAGTTCCCAGTCGTGCTCCTGGAAATCGGCGAACCACTTCTGAAAGCTGAGATCTTGGCGGTTTTCTGAAAATGGGAAGCTGAGATAATAGCGGGCACAACCCCGTCTATCCGGTTTTCTGCTTACCCGCATCGTGCTGCAGTTCCGTCCTGCCTGATCAAGCAAGTCCTCGACTTTATCAACGTCATTTTGAGGAACCGTGAGATTAAAACAATATTCTCTGCTCATATGCTTCTCAGATTAATCGCATTCGGGCCAGCCGTAACCCCAGCGCCAGGGCAGCCCCGAGCATGGCACACCGCCAATGCGCACGGCTCTGTACATCAAATCGCCGATGACCTGATAGGCCTGGCCTACTTCCTCCAACGATAACTCATACTGTTCTGAAAGTTGGGGGGCTCGACTGAGACCGACCTCGAGTACACAACTACGCAGATCTTGGTCAGCCTTGCGGCGTGCCACAAAACTCATTTCAGCTGAGATGTTACGATCTCCAGCGCTATGATAGAGACGATCGTGGCTGATGCAGCACGATTCCCAGGGAGGAAGGTCACCGTGGACTGTTTTGAGAAGCTCAATTTTCTCCGACAAGTGCTGCCAGCCCACCGAAAGTCCGCCGCTGCAACCGTCAGTGGTAAATGCTGAGAGGCTGTAAGCAGGATTTTGTTTTTCAACCAGGAGACGTTCGTGTCGACCCAGTTCCAGTGAACGTTCGAGTTCATCGAGCATAGATTCAGAGGCGGCTGGCTCGCCGCCATGTCCCCAGTTGGCACTAGTGATAAGCAACGCAAGGGTCGCTATGACGAAGTAATGATACTTTATTTTCATCTCCCGCACATCAAGGTGACTGGTCACGGTATTTTTTCTGGGGCAGTGGTTTGCCCAGCATAACCGCGGTGTGAATCAACAGGCGCTCGACTGTGTTAAGCTCGGACCTCTCGGCCATCACCTGACGGGCGAGGGCGGGCTCGTCGGTAATGATGCCATCTACGCCCAGAGACATCATCCTAAACATCGACATCTTATCATTTACTGTCCAGACGAACACCCGTTTCCCTGCCGCCTGATTGGTCCGTATGAATGTGGGGTTGGCCATTGCCATGTTGACCGCCAGAAAATCAACATTGAGTTTACTCATATTGCCAATAACCTGGGCCGACAGCAGACCAGCTTCCCAGCCGGGGCGGAGCTGACGGACTTTCTTAACAGCATCATATTTCAGCGACATGATGGCTATTTCCTCGACCATACCCTGCTGCTCGACGATATCGATCACCCGTTGCTCCAATTGTTGATCATGGCCGTAATATTTAAGCTCGATCACCACCTGGGCCTTGCCTTTGGATTCCTGCAGCACTTCGATCAGAGTCGGCGCCCGTTGGTCGGCGAACTCCGGCGCAAACCAGCTCCCCACATCAAGGGCCTGTATCTGTTCCAACGTACCATCCCAGACTTTGAGATCAACCCCGGCCAGCTTCATGAAATCGCTGTCGTGAACAACCACAACCTGACCGTCAACTGTTTCCTGGACATCGATCTCAACCCAGTCAGTCTTATCCTCAATTGCTGCTTTGATCGCCGCCATCGTGTTTTCCGGTGCTCTTCCCGCTGCCCCGCGGTGGGCGACAATGGTGAGATCGTCGATGGGCTGAATGGAATCAATCAGCCAGATGCCTATCAGAAGTGAAATGAGGGCGCCGCCAATGGTGGCCAGAACGAGCCTGGATCTCGTCAATTGCAGTTGCCAGGATTTCTTCGCTCCCCCGATACCTTCAACAGAGGTTTCCACACCAAAGTGATGGGACATTTCTATTAGAAGTCCGGCGAAGCTGCTTGAGGCAAGCGTGGTTATCAGAAAATTACCCAGTATAAGAAGCGCTACCAGAAAGCCGATGACCATGAGGAGTATGGTCATCGTGTCATAAAACAGTGGTATAATGTTACTCGTCAGCAGTTGTACCAGCCCGAATACCAGTATGGATAGAATGAAGATACTGATCCCCCAGCCGATGAGGATAAGGGCAACGAGTTTTTTGTTGCCGCTTACAAGAGCAGCACTTTCATCGAAAGATTGTTTCGGGGAGCTGCCGCCAAACAGAATCAGCGGCAGGGTTAATGACCATGACAGCAGTTTTCTGATCAGTACAAAGGCCATTATCAGCAGAATCACTGCGATCAGAGTCGCAGCAGCAAAGAAGATGGGCGGTTTGTTGGCCAGATAGTAGTTGATGTCGTATTTGGTAAGGGCCAGCCAGGCAACCAATCCGCCA
>JBPCUV010000175.1:0-2507 GCA_051010975.1 Desulfocapsaceae bacterium | reverse complement strand
AGAGTTTGTGAGACTTTGCGAAATAAGCAGCCCGTCACGAGAAGAAAAACCGGTCGCCGATTATCTGAAAAATGTCTTTGCTGAACTGAAGGCGGATTATTCATTTGAGGACGATTCCACCCTGAGGACCGGCTCCGAGTCAGGGAACTTGATTTTCAGATTTGCAGGAAACAACGATTCAGTTCCGATCTTTTTTGCCTGCCACATGGACACGGTGAGGCCAGGTCACGGTGTGAAGGTCGAGCGCAAAGGGGACATCTTCACCAGTCGCGGAGATACGATTCTGGGTAGTGACGACAAATCGGGTATCGCACCGCTGGTCGAGCTAATTAGACTACTCAGAGAAAATAAAGCAGCTCATCGTCCCATCGAGCTGGTCTTTACGACCTGTGAGGAAATCGGTCTTCAAGGTGCCAAAGCCCTGGATTACAGGAAGCTTCAGGCGGAATACGGCTATGCATTGGATTCCACGGGAATCGATAAAGTGATCATCGGAGCGCCGGCAGCCAACCGCATCAGGGTCGATGTGCATGGTACGGCAGCCCACGCCGGTATTAACCCGGAGGGAGGGGTCAGCGCCTTTCTCGTTGCGGCCAAAGCAATAAACAGAATCAAGCTCGGGCGAATTGACGAGGAGTCGACCGCGAATATCGGTATAATCAAGGGTGGTGTAGCAACCAATATTGTCCCTGCTCAGCTCATGCTAAAGGGTGAAATTCGTAGCCACTCAACGGAGAAACTCGCCCGTTACACTGATGACTTCAAGACCGCCTTCCTCGATACTATTGCTGGGTGGCCGGTCAGTGATGACCCGGCCTACAGGCCGCCTACGGTTGACTTGAAGGTAGAGGCAGAGTATCCAGCCATGCGGCTGGAAGAGAGTGATACAGTGGTCCAAACAATCAGCCAGGCCGGACATGCACTCGGCAGGGAGCAGTCATTCATTGTTGCCGGTGGTGGAAGTGATGCCAATATCTTCAATGGTTATGGTCTGCCGACAGCGATCGTGGCAACTGGCATGACCGATGTTCACACCTCAGATGAAAGTGTCGATCTCAAAGATATGGTCAAATTGACTGAGCTACTCTATACGATTGCCTGTATGTGATTATTGCCGGGTCACCTATCGCTTTCTTGTTGAATTTCGACCCCACATATTATAAACAATTCTCTACGGCTGTTTCGAAGGCACAAAGACTAATCATTCTTTGTGCCTTACGTATTTTCAAAACCTATTTGGTACCATCTTTTGTATGCAGGAAAGCTCAACTGCATACACCGCTAAAGTGAAAAAGTTCCATGACGACCACCGACGGCAAGTTCAGCGATTCTCCCTCAGACAGTCTTAAACCCCAGCATGAGTGCGGTGTCTGTGGAATATACAATCACACCGATTCCTCGAAACTTGCCTACTTCGGCCTCTACGCCCTGCAGCACCGGGGACAGGAAAGTGCAGGAATCGTCACTTCCAATGGCGAAGGTGTACTGATTCACAAGAGTATGGGGTTGGTATCTGAGGTGTTTTCCGAAGAGACACTGATCTCACTAAAGGGGCATATCTCCATAGGCCATGTGAGATATTCGACCACCGGCGCCTCGAACATCGTCAACACTCAACCGTTGATGATTACCCACAAGGGTATCACGCTGGCAGTGGCCCACAACGGTAATCTGGTCAATTCGATTGCCTTGCGTAACAGGTTGGAAGAGCGCGGTTCTATATTTCAGACCACCATGGACAGTGAAGTTGTTCTCCATTTGCTGGCCAGAGCAACTGACAGATCTTTCGAAGAAGCCTTGGCAATGTCATTTAAGGAAATCAAGGGTGCCTTCTCGATGTTGATGATGACCAAGGATACGATGGTGGCTATTCGCGATCCAAATGGCTTCAGACCACTTTGTCTGGGGAAATTGAATAACGGCGGTTACATCGTTGCCTCAGAAACCTGCGCCCTTGACCTGGTTGAGGCCCAGTACTTGCGTGATGTGGAGCCAGGAGAGGTACTGATCTGCAAAGGTGACCGGATCAAGTCAATTTATCCATGGGAGAAACGGAAAACCAGCTTCTGTATATTTGAAAGTGTCTACTTTGCCAGGCCTGACTCCGATATTTTTGGCATCAATGTCTACGAGACCCGAAAGCGAATGGGGCAGATCCTGGCTCAGGAGCGACCGCTTGACGGAGATTTTGTCATGCCCTTCCCGGATTCCGGCAATTATGCGGCCATAGGTTATTCACAGGAGTCAGGGATACCACTGGAATTTGGTGTGATCAGAAATCATTACGTGGGCCGGACTTTTATTCAACCCACCCAATCGATGCGTGACTTCAATGTCAGGGTCAAGCTGAACCCGGTCAGATCTTTTCTGGAGGGCAAGCGGGTCATCATCATAGAAGATTCGATCATCAGAGGCACCACCGGTAAAAGCAGGGTTCAATCGCTCCGTAATGCAGGCGCCTCTGAGGTTCATATGATGGTGAGCTGCCCGCCGACCAGACACCCGTG
>JBPCUV010000174.1:0-2899 GCA_051010975.1 Desulfocapsaceae bacterium | reverse complement strand
CACAACGCCTGGATAGTCTCCCATGCATACCAGACGCAGCCATTATTTGTCAGCTACCTCGCAAACGGAACAGGAACGGTAAACATGAAGATACTTATTATCGGGGCCAGCCGCGGTGTTGGCAAAGCCCTCATGGAAGAGGCTCTGAAGGAAGACCATCAGGTCAGGGTCCTGGCCAGGACACCTGACAAGATTGAATCAACGGATCCCCGCCTCGACCTGGTCCAGGGTGATGTACGGGACCTGCAGTCTGTCAGTGAAGCAGCCAAAGACATGGATATCATCTGCTCATGCATAGGTGTTCCCATTACTTTTAAAGCCGTCGATCTCTTTTCCGTTGGGGCAACCAACCTGGTCACGGTGGTGGATCAGCAGCCAAAGCTGAAACTGATCGCAGTCACCGGAATCGGCGCCGGCGATTCAAAAGGGCACGGCGGTTTTCTTTACGACAGAATCTTCAAGCCGCTGTTTTTGAAGTCTATCTATGAAGACAAGGATCGCGAGGAGGAGATCATTGCCTCCAGCAACATCGACTGGCTGATTGTCAGGCCGGCGGGACTCACCAATGGTCCCCGGACAGGAAATTACCGTATAATCAACGATCTCGAAGGGAATGTTGCCAGACGGATTTCTCGACGCGATGTCGCCGATTTCATCCTCTCCCAGATGATCCGACCGACCCAGTTTGGTAAAACTCCGTTGATCACTTACTAATTTGATGAACCGGCTCCGTCAGCCGATTGCCCGGCTCAGGGTGTACTTTCAATGCTTTTAAGGGCCGCAGCCGCAGCCCGCTGCTCAGCCTCTTTTTTGGAACTGGCCCGTCCGGTACCCAGGACCTCTTCTCTGAACACTACCGAGATGCTGAATTGTTTGCGATGGGACGGCCCCTCCTCGCTGTCGAGTCGATACGTGGGTGCCTCATTGTACTTCTCCTGAAGCACTTCCTGGAGCCTGCTTTTGGTATCGGCCATGAGCAGGGTCTCTTTCTTATCCTCAATGGAGACTTCGAACAGACTCTCGACCAGAACGGCGGCGGTTGCATAGTCACTGTCCTCAAATACAGCTCCAATCATTGCTTCGAAGGCACAGGAAAGAATCGAAGATTTGTTCCTGCCGTTTGATCCATCCTCTCCTTTGCCAAGAAAAAGAAATCTCCCCAACTCCAGCTTCCTGGCCAGGTCAGCAAGGTGCGATTCATTGACCAGAGAAGCCCTGAATCTGGTCAACTCACCTTCTTTCATCTCAGGATAACGTGTGCACAGTAAATGGCCTATCACCAGGTCAAGCACTGCATCGCCGATAAACTCGAATACCTGGTTGTCTTGACCGGCTTGGGCCTGCTCGAACGCGTATGAAGAATGAATCAAGGCTTTCTGAAGCAGACGCAAATCGGTAAAACGGTAATCGATCATTTTTTCGAATTCGGCAAGCACTTCTTTGTTAGCGCCCGCCAGCCTATCCATGAACGTTCCCATCAATAATTTCCTCTTGTCAAACACTCCATCTATGGTATAAATACCGGTCTCAACCGGTCTTACCGGCGGCGTAGCCAAGTGGCTAAGGCAGTGGTCTGCAAAACCATTATTCACCGGTTCGACTCCGGTCGCCGCCTCCAATACACAGAAAAAGGTTACAGGAGTTATTCCTGTAACCTTTTTCTTTTTAGATACTGCAAAATCGCTCCCCGGTCAATCCATCACCCACCCCAGTAATTTCAGACCGGCCGTCTTTTTGTGTTTTATACGTCGATGCCCCAGATCTCATTGGCATACTGTTTGATAGTCCGGTCGGTGGAGAATTTACCCATCCTGGAAACGTTAAGTATAGCCTTTCTATCCCAGATTTCCGGTTTGAGGAAGGTATCGTTTACCCTGTTCTGACAATCGATATAAGATTCCAGATCCCTTATCAACAGATATTGATCGTGCGGGCTCATCAGTGAATCAACCAGCGGCTGAAACAGGTTGCGATCTCCGTGACTGAACGTGCCGTTTGTGAGCGTTTCCATGATCAGACCAATGTCATCATTTTCACGGCAGATCTGAGCGGGGGTCCGACTGTTGTGAATGCGCTCGTATTCAGCCTCTTCGGCCGTCAGCCCGAAAATAAAGATGTTGTCTGCACCTACCTCTTCTCTTATCTCGATATTGGCACCGTCCAGGGTGCCAATGGTCAAAGCACCGTTCAAGGCAAATTTCATGTTGCCGGTGCCCGATGCTTCGGTACCGGCGGTGGAAATCTGCTCGGAAAGATCGGCTGCCGGTATGATAAGTTCAGCCTGGCTAACGTTGTAATTAGGCAAAAATACGACTTTGAGCCGGTCACCGATACGAGGATCATTGTTGACCACCTCGCCGATGGAAGTGATCAGCTTGATGATCAGCTTGGCACGCCAGTAAGAAGGGGCAGCCTTTCCTGCAAAAATCACGGTCCTCGGCGCCAGCCCGGTCTGCTCTGAAGTAACGAATCGATGGTAGAGATGAATGACGTGCAGCGCGTTGAGGAGTTGGCGTTTGTATTCATGAATCCGCTTTACCTGGACATCGAACATGGTCTCGTGACTGACCAAAACGCCGGTGCTGATACCGATGTAGTCGGCCAGTTTGAACTTGTTGTTGAGTTTGATCTCCCGAAACCGGTCCTGGAATTTTTGGTCACTGGCAAATGATTCAAGTTCTCTAAGCTTGTCGAGATCGACTTCCCAACCGGTACCGATCTTCTCGTTGATCAGTCCTGACAACTGCGGGTTGGATTTGAGCAGCCAGCGCCGAGGAGTTATACCGTTGGTCTTTGAGTTGATCTTATCCGGATAGAAATTATCGAAATCCTTGAACACCTTGTCTTTTAGCAACTGGGTGTGCAAGGCCGCCACACCGTTGACCGAATGTGAGCCGAC
>JBPCUV010000173.1:0-3539 GCA_051010975.1 Desulfocapsaceae bacterium | reverse complement strand
CAGGGGAAGGGGGCAGCATTGAGGACCGGATTTTCTTGTGCTACAGGGGATATCATCATCATTCAGGACGCTGATCTCGAGTATGATCCCACTGAGTATCCGAAGCTGCTTGCCCCGATATTGTCCGGTAAAGCGGATGTGGTGTACGGTTCGAGATTTATGGGTGGAGATGCTCACCGGGTTCTTTACTTCTGGCACTATGCTGGAAACAGATTTCTCACTTTGATTTCAAATATATTCACGAATCTTAACCTTAGTGATATGGAGACTTGTTACAAGGTTTTTAGGAAATCAGTGATTGAAAGACTGACGATTACCGAGAACAGATTCGGGTTTGAGCCGGAGATTACGGCAAAAATCGCCAAGTTACGATGCCGAATATACGAGGTTGGCATATCTTATAGCGGTCGTACCTACAACGAAGGGAAAAAGATCGGTTGGCGGGATGGGGTGAGAGCCATAATCTGTATCATCAAATACAATCTGTTTAACGGTAAAAAAGGTGGCTGACGATTACTTATTCTTCACCAAATATCTGATACCTCCCAGAATTGAAATAGTGCTGTTGACATCCTTATCTCATGAAGATATTGAAATTTGATATAGAACTGGATTCCCTGCTTGTTGATGCCTTTAGCGACCATTTGATTGGTGTCCACAATGCGGCGATAGAGTCGGCGGTAGGCGATGACGAGGATCCGGTTGTTCTTCAGGCCTTTGTGAAAAAGGATCTTGTATCTATTGAAGCGGCAGAGTCGGTGGCCGGGCAGATCAGGGAATACGGCGGTGAGTTGGCGCAGATCTTTGCCTGTGCAACGCCGGTTGTAGCAGTGGAGATTCTTGAGGACCGGGACTGGTCCGAGACCTGGAAGGTTCATTTTAAGCCGTTTGCCATCGTTCAGGGGCTGGTTATTGCCCCTACCTGGGAGCACTATGAAACAGGTAGCGATGAACAGGTGATCGTGATGGACCCGGGCATGGCCTTTGGCACCGGTCATCATGAAACGACGCGGCTCTGCCTGGAGCTGCTGCGCGAGTCGGAACCACTCTCCTCGGGCGGCACCATGCTCGATGTCGGTACCGGCACCGGTATTCTGGCAATGGCGGCGCTTCTCTTCGGGGCTCGTCGAGTGGTTGGCATCGACAATGATCCTGAAGCGGTGAAAACAGCCCGGGCGAACTGCCGTCTTAACACTCTCTCGAATCGAATGGAAATAACAGGGCGGGAGCTAAAAGAGATCAAGAACACCTTCGATCTGGTTACCGCCAATATTGTGCATGACGTGTTGCTGGAACTGTCTGACGATCTCGCCAGGGTGACCGGAGATGGAGGGTCGCTTTTGCTGTCCGGCCTGATTGAAGGCGAGCAGGGTGAGAATATTGCACAATGTTTTAGTGACAAGAGCTTCCGGCTGATCGAAAAGCGAACGGATGGTCAGTGGTGCGCGCTTCTATTGATTAAAGTGGATACAGCGGAGCAACAAAAATGAGGAGATTTTTTGTTGCTCCGGAGGCTGTGAACAGCGATCGAGTGGTTCTTGATCGGGAGGAGTCGCATCATCTGGTGCGCGTTCTCAGACTTCAGCAGGGAGAAACCATCGAGCTGTTCGACGGTAGTGGTGTCCTATATACCGGTAAAATCGAGCAACTCGGTAAACAGGTGGAAGTGAGTCTGGAGTCAGAGCAACAACCTTTGGAGAAGAAACAGGGTGGAGTAACTCTCTTTCAAGGGGAGCTTAAAGGTGGCAAGATGGATTTCCTGGTGGAAAAATGCACCGAATTGGAAGTGGAACGATTCGTTCCTTTTTCTGCCGGGAGAAGCCAGGGCAGGCTTGATGAATCAAGATTGAAGCAGCGACAGCAGCGCCGTATGTCCATTGTCAAAAAGGCCTGCAAGCAATCCGGCCGCTTGCGTTTCATGAGGGTCGAAGAGGAAGTGAATTTTGTTGAGTTGCTAAGCATGGACTTCGGTTCTTCACATCGGAAAATTATTCTCTGGGAGAAAGCAGATGGTTTGACGCTGGCTAAAGTGATTGGCAAAGACAGGGAATCTCCCGTCTTTTTGATGATTGGTCCGGAGGGAGGCTTCTCCGATGAGGAAGCGGCACAGGCTCTTTCAGCCGGTTGGCAGCAGGTCAGCCTGGGCGATCAAATTCTGCGGGCCGAAACAGCGGCGATTTCTGCCGTCGCTATTACCAATCATCTGCTGGGCCGAATGTGAGGGATAAAAAATTATCGTAGATGCCTAGATCTTGGGCCAAAATCCTAGTTTTTCAATGTATCCAATAAAGCTCCTTCATAGTTGTTGCAAAAAAGCGTATTACCTGACCTGCTCCTTATAATCCCATGACCCTGATATCACTTATATGCCTGGTTTTGACGATGCTGGTGATCGTCGAACTGAGCATCGGTTTCGCCAGACTTTCAGCTCTTAAAGAGCATGGTGGTGATGCTGTCCCTGGCCAGGACGCGGTGGTCTCCGTCATCGTGCCGGCCTGCAACGAAGAAGAGAAGATCGAAGCCGGACTTCGATCATTGGCCACCCAAAACTATGAGCCGCTAGAAATCATAGTGGTAAACGATCGATCAACCGATAGGACCGGGAAGGTCATCGATCGGGTCAGGCGCGAATTTCCACAAATCAGGCGTATCGATATTGAGGAGCTGCCTCCAGGCTGGCTTGGCAAACCCCATGCTCTGCAACGGGGCGCCGAGGCGGCAACAGGAGCTTATCTGCTATTCACCGACGCCGATGTGGTGCTGGAAACGACGACGATTTCCAGAGCAGTCACGGCCATGAAACAGAAGAATCTCGACCATCTTGCTCTGGTGTTTGAAAACAGCACCCGCGGAGGGCTCTTAAATGCGATTATAGCGGATATCGGTGCCGGGCTGTTGTGGCTGATAAAACCATGGAGGGCGCAGGTTAAGAAAAGTCGCTTTTCCGTGGGTGTCGGAGCATTCAACATGGTGAGAGGTGATGTCTATCGAATGATCGGACAACACGAAAAAATCCGTATGCAGGTGATCGACGATCTGTTTCTCGGCAAGCTCATCAAGCGTGGAGGGTATCATCAGGAATGTATGGATGGGCGGGGATTTGTAGCTGTTCCCTGGTATCACTCGGTAAACGAATTGATATCCGGGCTGATGAAAAATGTCTTTGCCTTTTTCAACTACAATCTTGGCTACATGCTGCTCGGATTACTGGCATTGGGAGTGGTTGTTGTTCTTCCCTATTGGGGTGCATTGTTTTGTGAGGGATCGGCCCGGTGGTTTTTTATTGGTGCCATCACCGTTCGAGTTTTGGGAATAGGAGTCGGGCTTATATTAACAGGCGTTGAAAAACGAGCGGTTTGCTGGCTGCTGATAACACCTTTTATAGTTCTCTATATCATCCTTCGAGCCACACTGATCGCCCTTTTTCAAGGCGGTATCTCTTGGCGAGGCAGCTTCTATCCGTTGGATAAGCTCAGAAAACAGGAGTGGGTTTTGTCGGGGCTTTTTGATGTACCCAAAAAAAACGGAATTAGTGATGG
>JBPCUV010000172.1:0-3256 GCA_051010975.1 Desulfocapsaceae bacterium | reverse complement strand
GGCTCTATTCAGCGCGCAGACGTAACGATTTTCATTCTCTTCCAGAATCTGATCATCGGTGGTGACTCCTGGGGTAACCACCCTAATTACCTCACGGCGGACAATTCCTTTGGCCTCGGAAGGATCTTCGGTCTGTTCGCAGATGGCCACCCGTTTGCCGGCTTTTACCAGTTTGGCCAGGTAGGCCTGGGCAGCGTGGTAGGGTACGCCGCACATAGGGATTCTGGCCTTGTCGGCCTTGTTGTTGCGCGAGGTGAGGGTGATACCCAGAATTTTGGAAGCAACCTCGGCATCTTCGAAAAACATCTCGTAAAAATCGCCCATTCGATAGAACAGAATCTCATCCGGATATTCTTCTTTTATCTCCAGGTACTGCCTGAGCATGGGCGTCATTTTGGGAGGTGTGGTCATTACGGAAATGTTTATCAGGGATTTGAATGGTGAAGATGCTGAAACCGGGGCAGCAGTCTGTCGTAAGTCTTTTCTATATGCTCTGGAATCGTACGAACCTCGGCCAGCACCGTCATGAAATTGTGGTCGTCCTGCCAGCGCGGCACAATATGATAATGGATATGGTCGTCGATTCCGGCTCCGGCAACGCGTCCCAAGTTCAAGCCGATATTGATGCCGTCGGGGTTGAGTTCCTCTTTTAAAATCTTGGTCGCTTTCTGGACCAGGTCGTTCACCTTCTGCAACTCGGCTGACTCTAAATCGGTAATACAGGCCACATGACGAACCGGAGCAACCAAGAGGTGGCCGTTGGTGTAGGGATAGCGGTTGAGCAGACAGAGTCGTCCGGAATCCCGATAGAGCAGAAGCAAATCTTTGGAGTGGGTTTGGTCTCCGGCCGGCTCGAACAGACAATGGGGAGGATGGGGATCATTGCCAAGCACGTGCTCCATTCTCCATGGAGTCCACAAGGATTTCATTGTATCACTCAGGCGGCAGCGTATGAATGGCTGCCGACAGACCTCCCTCGTCAATGGTCAGAATAGCATAGGTTCCCGAGCTGCCATACCGGCCGGTTCCTCTAAAAGTACCAGGATTGACAAGCAGCACGGAGTTGAATTTATGCACGAGCGGCCGGTGAGTGTGACCAGAGACAATGCAGTCGACCTCACCAAAACGGGATATGAGTCCGGTTTCTATATCATACCCGATCCCATCACCGTGGTATAGTCCGAATCGGTAGTCTTCAATGGTAAATTCTAATGATTCCGGCAGAGAAGCTCGCGTTTTGAAACCGCACATATTGCCGTGGACGGCATATACTTCTTTGTCTCTGAAGACGTCGAGAATATCTCTGCTGGTCAGATCACCGGCGTGGATAATTGCTTCGCAGCCTGAAAAAGCCAGTACTGCGTGATTTCTGAAGGTGTCGTCAAGTTCATAAAGGTGTGTATCAGAGAGTACGCCGATGGTCTTGGAGCCGGAATTTTTCATGGAGTATATATAAATAGTTTGGTGATTGGCGGCAATAACCAATCGGATCCAAGCGGTATCTTTGAGTCGCTTGCCTGACTCAAGCGATACGAGCATCAGTAGAAAATTAGCTCACCGCGCCCCGGAGAGTGTATTACTGAGTCATCGTCTTTGGCTGACGGGGGCTATATTCTGTTGGCAAACCGGACTCCGGGCAGGTATAGTTGCATCTTTAATAGATTTTTATAGCTCCCTGTTTAGTGTGGCGCGGTTTTTTTGATTTACAGATTTCTATGGAGATAGCTCATGTTTAGTGCATCAGATTTGCGTAAAGGTTTGAAAATATTGATTGATAATGAACCCCATATCATCGTCGACTTTCAGTTCTCAAAACCAGGTAAAGGACAGGCCTTGTACCGCTGCAAACTCAAGAATATGATCACCGGTTCGCAGTTTTCCAATACCTACCGCTCCAACGACAAGTTCGAGAAAGCGGACCTCGAGGAGCGCAAGATGCAGTACCTCTATAATCAGGGTGACGAGTATCATTTCATGGATACGCAAAACTATGAGCAGCTCTTTCTCTCCGATGATCAGTTGGGCGACAATGTCAACTATCTGGTCGACAATATGGAGGTTCAGGTACTATTTTTCGGTCCCCGCCCCATAGACATCAGTCTGCCAATCTTTGTCAATCTTACCGTTACCCAGGCAGATCCCTGGGCCAGAGGAGATACCTCCGGTACTGATACCAAACCAATTACCGTGGAAACTGGCTACCAGTTAAACGTTCCGCCGTTTGTCGAAGAGGGAGATAAAATCCAGATCGATACCCGCTCAGGCGAATATGTGACCAGAGTAAAAGAGTAGCGATGCTCGATATCCCTGGGCTGCAGTTCCGCGCGGCCCTTTTTCAACTGATCCGCAGTTTTTTTCACCACCAGGGTTTTCTCGAGGTAGATACGCCGATCAGGCAGCCGGTGCTGCTCCCTGAGAGTACCATTACGCCAATCGCTTCAGGTTCCTGGTTTTTGCAGGCTTCCCCAGAACAGAGTATGAAGCGTATATTGGCCAGGGGAGGTAAAAATATTTTTCAGATCTGCCCCTGCTTCAGAGCTGAGGAGAGGGGGGCACAGCATCTTGAAGAATTTACCATGCTCGAGTGGTACCGCAGCGATGCCGATTATCATGATTTGATGACCGACTGCCGGTCTCTTCTAAGTTACGTGCTCGAGGGCCTCAACCAGCGGGAGCAGTATCGAGCCTTTGTGACTAGGTCCTGTTTCGGGACCATGTCCGCCGGGATTGACTGGGAAAGCATTACGGTGAGCGAGGCTTTTTCCCGGTGGGCCACCATACCACTCGATGATGCCCTCGAGTCAGGCCGCTTCGACG
Source organism: Desulfocapsaceae bacterium (assembly GCA_051010975.1). Taxonomy (GTDB): domain Bacteria; phylum Desulfobacterota; class Desulfobulbia; order Desulfobulbales; family Desulfocapsaceae; genus JABDQA01. Next base: position 439 of record JBPCUV010000172.1, on the reverse strand, counting down.
AGGTGATCGCCATCGACATAGAGCCCCACCTTGGTTTGCAGTCACCTACCTTTCTTTACGACTACCCTGCAGCCTGCGCCTCTCTGGCCCGGTTGAAAAAAGATGATGCTCGTCTGGCAGAGCGGTTTGAGCTCTATATGGACGGCATGGAGCTGGCAAATGGGTTCAGCGAACTTACCGATACGGCTGAACAACGGGCCAGGTTCATGCAAGAGCTGCAGCTCATGGAAACAGACAATAGTTTCAGGAAGCAATTGCCGGAGAGATTTCTTCAAGATCTTGACAAGATCGACAGGGCTGCAGGCATCGCCTTGGGCTTGGACCGGCTTCTGATGCTGCTTTTGTCAGCATCGTCGATAGACGAGGTGGTCAGTTTCTCTCCCGATGACTGGGCCGAGCAGGGAACGACAAGCAAATGATTTGAGGATGTGTCTGACAG
>JBPCUV010000171.1:0-2876 GCA_051010975.1 Desulfocapsaceae bacterium | reverse complement strand
CCCCAATGTCAAAGGGATATTGATCAATATTTTTGGCGGAATTTTACGCTGTGACGTGCTCGCCCAAGGTGTCGTCCAGGCTGCCCAGTCGATCGGTCTCGAGGTGCCCGTGGTGGTCCGTATGGAGGGCACGAATGTCGATGAAGGACGCAGGATTCTGGCCGAGTCGGGCTTGGATCTGATCAACGCCGTGACCCTCTCAGATGCTGCAGAGAAGGTGGCTGCCATCACCGGCAGCTAAAGGCTAAGTCATGTGCAGCCGCTTCATCCTCATGCTGATCCTGATGGTTGTGCTCAGCTGTCCGGGGCAGTCCAGCTTAGCTGAATCCAGCAACAGTGCCGCCGCCAATCAGTCGAAATGGATAATAAACAGCGGCAGCAGTGCAAGTCTACCGGCCGGCAGCATGCTCTCCCTGGTGCTTGCCCTGGAACGTGGAGCCGAAGCCGTATGGCTTGATCTGGTTTTATCCAAAGACAACCAGATCGTCCTGCTGGCCGATACCAAAATCGATCAATTGACAGATGTCAAAGAGATCTATCCCGACCGAAACCGTCCGGATGGCAGCTACTACAGCTTCGACTTCACCCTCGAGGAATTGCGCGGATTGTCTCACCTGCCTGCTGGGCCAGAAGGATCTGCCCCGGCTGCGTCTCTGTTCAAGTCACACCTTCCGATTACTGCGCTCGATGACTTCCTTGGCTACCTGAATCTTGTTGTCTCTGATCTCACTGTCAAGCCAACCCTTATTTTCACGCTGAAGCATGGCTGGCGGCATCAACAGGAAGACAAGAACCTGGGAGCGACAGTCCTGAAGGCACTTGAAAACTACCAGTCGACCTCGTCAACTACCTCGCTGGTAGTCGCTTCCTACGATCCGGAGGAGCTACAGCAGCTTGCTCAGAGTAGTGGTCCTGGACATATCGAGGATATAGGCTTCATGCAACTTATCGGAAGCAATAGCGGTGAAGAAGTAAAACGGCTTGAATTCGGCACTTACCAACCCTACAGCTACGATCTGCTGTTTACCCGATTCGGTCTCAAATCGGTCTCGAGCTATGCCGACAGTATCGGACTGGATCCCCAGACAATTTTGGCTGAGTCTGCTGCGCTCAAACGGCCTCAATTCCTCGATGACGTGCGCACTCTAGGACTGCAGATCGTCTGCTGCCGGATCGATTCAATCCCGCCGGGGCCGGCAACGGGAGGTGCAACGCCGGAAGCACTGTTCGAATACCTGCTTTTTACCATCGGTTTTGACGGCATCGTTACTGACAAAGACCGATTGGCACGAAACTGGCTGGAAAATCGTCCGGCAGCAGGCAACTACGAACAGTATAAAATTATAGAACGTCTGATTGATCAGGTCGATGGAAACGGCAACAAGACGGCGAACCAGATTAATTCGGATGCAACCATGTAAATCATTAGAAGGCGGAAGAAACTCATGGCTATTTTCGCAAACAGTTCGACACGTTTGATTGTGCAGGGAATCACCGGCCAGGAAGGTCAGTTTCATACCCGGCAGTGCATTGCTTATGGGACCAACGTGGTCGCCGGTGTCACCCCGGGAAAAGGTGGTCAGAAAATGGATGAAGTGGACGTTTTCAATTCTGTCCACGAAGCGCGCCAGGCAACCGGCGCCAACACCTCGATGATATTCGTTCCACCGCCGTTCGCCGCCGAGGCGATACTCGAAGCGGCTGATGCAGGCATAGAGCTGATTGTCTGCATCACTGAAGGTATACCTGTCATGGATATGCTCCGTGTCAAAAATTACCTGGCCACCACCAGCAGCCGTCTCATCGGGCCCAACTGCCCCGGAATTATCACCCCTGGTGCCTGCAAGATCGGAATTATGCCCGCTTCAATTCACCAGGAAGGAGGTCCTTTCGGCGTTGTTTCCCGCTCAGGCACCCTGACCTACGAGGTGGTTCATCAACTCAGCCAGGAAGGATTCGGCCAGACAACCTGTGTAGGAATCGGAGGAGATCCGGTAAACGGAACGGGCTTTATCGATTGCCTTGAGGCTTTCCAAGCCGATGCCGATACCAAGGCAGTGGTAATGGTCGGTGAAATAGGCGGCAGCGCAGAAGAGGAAGCCGCTGCCTGGATCAAAGAACATATGAGTAAACCAGTGGTGGGTTTCATTGCCGGACTGACTGCACCTCCGGGAAGAAGAATGGGGCATGCTGGAGCCATTGTCAGCGGCGGTTCGGGCACCGCAGCTGCCAAGATCGAGGCAATGGAGTCTGCGGGTATCTATGTCTGCCGAGACCTCGGCACCCTGGGACGACTCTGCAAAGAAGTATACGAGTAACGTCCGTTTCGAGCCGAATTAGCGAAAGGATTATTTCGGTGTGTGACCGGCTTTTTTCACACACCGAAATTGACTTAAAAGACCAATATTAATGATTTTATACTGACCCCACACAGCAAATAACGTTGTTGTTATACGACTATTTTATGACCCTGGATAGTGCATATCGATCCGTCCTGCCTTTCAGCCTTCTGTAGGTTTTCTCCTTTATCTCTATTTTAATAAAAGTTTATATCTATTTGTTATAATAGTCTTTTTAAAAGGACATTTGATTGGGCCATTTTTTTTCTTGACAAGTACCGCATAATTACATAAAAATGGCAGAGTAACGTTGTTCTTTTGCAAGTTGTATTGTTGGTAGATTCGTTTTGTTTTTGATTGTTAATACAACCAATTACGATCAGTAAAGATGATAAAACAACCCCTAATCACTCCCCTGTCTCACCCCCATTTCCCGCATTCATTTCGTTAAGGAGACCCTATGGATACCATCGAAAGACTTGAATATCTGAAAAAACTCAGGGCCGAGGCCAAACTCGGCGGCGGTCAAAAGCGGAT
>JBPCUV010000170.1:0-7089 GCA_051010975.1 Desulfocapsaceae bacterium | reverse complement strand
GCTTTGCCAGGGCGGCAGTGCTCGCATCGCCGCCATCAAACAAGCCCATGACTCCCTCTACTACGACAATATCGGCGCCTCGACTTTTCTCTGCATAGGTACGCCGGCAGCAGTCTGCTCCCATCATTCTTAGATCGAGGTTGTAAGAGTCTTTCAAGGTGATAGACCGGTGCAGGGTCGGGTCGATAAAATCAGGCCCGCATTTAAAGCATTGCACGTTTAAACCCCGTTTAACCAAGGCGGCCACGATTCCCAGGGTCAAAGTTGTTTTGCCGCTACCACTTTTGGCAGCGCCGATAATAAATGCAGGTATTGGTCTCATAGAAACGTTTTTACCAAAAGAATATGTGCCAGGCAGCAGCAGACAAAAAAGATCAAGGAACCACCGATGATCAGCCTATTGGCCATTTTGATATCTCCCGGACGTACGCTCCTCAGACCTTTTCCAATAATCGGTTTGGATGTCGATTGTCCGAAATAGACAGATAGGCCGCCCAATTGTACGCCAAGCGCACCAGCTGTGGCGGCTTCACTGTGACCACTATTGGGACTGCTGCTTTTGAGCCGGTCTTTTTTATATATCTGGCCAGCCCTTCTACCATCAAAACCAAGCAGATACGCCGCCCCGATCAGGCACAATCCACTCACCCTGGACGGAATATAATTACACACATCATCTACACGTGCGGCAAACCAGCCAAATTCGAGATATTGTTCATTTTTGTAACCATACATCGAATCCATCGTATTGACCGCTTTATACGCCATACAGCCCCAGGCAGCAGAGATGAGCGGATTGAACTGGAGCAAGAATCCAGCAAAAGATACGATGAAGGCCCAGAACAAAGGGGCGGTAATACCATCGACCATATTTTCGCTGACCGACTCTACACAAGCGCGGGCAACTTCAGAATCATTGAGCGAAGCTGTATCTCTGCCAACCATAAGACCTACCGCTATACGAGCTTCGACAATATCCTCCGAAAGCAGATGATTAAAAACCTTAGTGCTGTGCGCGACAAGATCACCGGCGGCGATGCAGAAAAAGCAAACCAGTAGTGCTCCAAACAATGCAGCCTCTATAGCTATCTGCGACAGTATAAAGAAAAACAGAGCCAGAGCGGCCATAGTCGTGAACAACACCAGGAAAAAAGTGAACATCCCTCTGATTTTCAAGGGAAGCCACCGACAGGAAGATCTGGTGAATCGTTCAAAAGCGACACACAGCCAACCGATAAATCTGACCGGGTGTGGAATCAGTCGCGGGTCTCCGAGAACATAGTCGGCCAGGAGAACTGCCAGCAACTGAACATAGAGAGAGATCTCAGGGATCAAGGTTCATGAGTCTATAGATTTTTTCAATAGCAATGTTAGACCGGACCAGATCGGCAAGCTCATCCAGGCTTCTGTCAACATTGTAACTGGCGCCGTCCTCCCCCAACGGAGTCAGCTTCTTATCCAGGCGAAGCCGGTCAATGAACCAGCGTCGAAAAGCATCTTCATCAAAAATCCCATGTAGATAGGCACCCCAGACTCGGTGATCGATATTGCCACTTCCACAGATCACGCCATCGTCAAATTGCAGCACCGGCCGTTGGTTGCCGCTGGTTTTTCCATGATGAATTTCATATCCGACAACATGCGCGCCCGATTCGAGATGGGTACCCTGCCGTTTGATAAGAGTCTTGTCGGAGGCAAGAACGGTTTCGACCTCGAGCAGTCCCAGCCCTTCGATTCTTTCATCATTGGTCTCAATCCGGTGTGGATCCCTGAGCATATTGCCGAGCATCTGGTAGCCTCCGCATACTCCGACAACCGTTCCTCCCTGGCTGGCATAATTGACAATGGCCTCATCTATACCTCGCTCTCGGAGATAACGGAGATCGCCCGCCACATTTTTGGAACCGGGCAGTATGAGAGCGTCAGGTTTGCCCACCAGATATTTGTCTGATACAAATCTGATATTGACGTCAATCTCATGATAGAGTGGATCGATATCTGTAAAATTGGAGATATGGGGGAGATCGATGACGACAATCTCCACCTGATCGGGGCCGGTTCCTCTGTCCTGGTAGAACCCTTCCCGAAGTGAAACTGAATCTTCCTGGGGGATAGACATGTCGGTGATGTAGGGAACCACTCCGAACACCTCTCTTCCAGTGTGATTGGCAACAAACCGATGAGCATCATCGAGCAAAGACTGGTCACCCCTGAATTTGTTAACTACGAACCCGGCAATCAGAGATCGCTCCCACTCTTCAAGCACGTCCATGATGCCGGCAAATGAGGCGTATACTCCGCCCCGGTCGATATCTCCTACCAGCAGAACAGGGGCACCGGCGTAGCGGGCCATCTTCATATTTACAAAATCGTGTTTTTTTAGATTCACCTCCCCTGGTGAACCGGCCCCTTCCAGGACGATAATATCATATTCCAAACTGAGTTCATCAAAGCTGCTCATTGCTGCCTTCCAGGCTTCATCCTTAAAGGCGTGGTACTGGCGGACATTCATATTCCTTACTGGCTTGCCATTGACAATAATCTGGCTTCCCGTATCGCTGTTTGGTTTCAGAAGCACAGGGTTCATCCGCCAATCTGGCTCAACTTTCGATGCCTGTGCCTGAACCACCTGAGCCCTTCCCATTTCACCTCCATCGGCGGTTACATGGGAGTTGAGAGACATGTTTTGAGCCTTAAAGGGACACACACGATAGCCATCCTGTAAAAGAATTCGGCACAATGCCGCAGATAAGATTGATTTGCCGGCGTTTGAGGAGGTCCCCTGGAACATAATTGTTCGAGCCTTCGGCACAGATTTTTTTGCCCTATTTCCCGCCTTGTTCAACAGCTGGCCAAGCGATTTGATCAGCTGTCGATTCTCTTCTCTGGTCCTGACTGCAACCCTGATATAATTGTCTCCTAAGCCCTGATAGTTTCCGCAGCGTCTGATCACTATTTGTTCTTTTAATAGCTGGCGGTAAAGTTTCTCCGCACTCAGGCCCGGCGCAAGTTTGACCAATAGATAATTGGCGTGTGAGTCATAAACTCTGAGTTGCTCGAAATCCTCAAGTTCTTGATGCAGTTCCTGACGAAGCTCAGAACAGTTTGAAATAGTTTGATCGCAATACTGATTGTCTTTGAGACACTTGATCGCCACTCTCTGAGACAACACATTTACCGACCAGGGCGGGAGCAGCGCTTCAATTCGATGACGGTGGATTTCTGGAAAAATACCAAAGCCAGCTCGCAGACCAGGTATGGCGAAAAACTTGGTTAGGGAATTAAGAGTGATGATATTAGCTGCCCGGCCACCAACCGTGGCAAACGGAGAGGTGAAATCATGAAAGGCCTCATCGACAATGAAAAGACTTTCCGGAAATTTTCTAGCAAGGGTGACGATTTGATCGTCCTCGATCTTCGAACCGATTGGATTCACCGGATTACCGAAAATGACCGTCTCTCCTCCATCAAGTTCACGTTCAAATCTTTCAATGGTAGGCGCCAGAGCTTCAGTTGACTCAGGCAGCAAGAGTTTTACATCAAAGTTATGTGTCTCAAACACCTTGATATAATCGATATAACAGGGCACCGGTATTATTACTCTGTTGCGGTCCACTATTGATGGCAAGAGATAGAGCAGCTCCGTAGTACCGTTTGCCGGCACAATCAAGCGGCGGTCAACCCGGTAACTTTCAGAAATGGCGTCAATTAGAGCTTCACAGGTTGGGTCAGGGTAATGGTTTAGCAGGTGAAGATCGTGGTTTATCTGCGAACGCAGCCATGCAGGAGGGCCAAGAGGATTTATATTGGCGCTGAAATCCAGAAAATCTTCGGCCTTTTCAGTTGTTGCCCTTAGCTTGTAGACGTTTCCACCATGTTCGAACTTTTTAAGATCAGCGATGGATGTATGCTCTTTCAAACCGTATACCGTGGCAAAGAATTGATTAAATCAGCAGCCCTGTAGCCAGGAGGATACCAGTCTCCATGAATTCACAAAGACACCCAAGCGTATCTCCGGTAAATCCGCCAATTTTCTTTCGGCACCATATAGAAAAAACCATAAGTATCAGAATAAATGCACAACCAATGACCAGCAATTTTCCAGGTAGAAGTAATATGACGACGAGCAGCAGCAAGAGGATTGAGATGAGCGGAGCGACGTAGGATTGTTCACCGGTATTGAACAGCAGTCCCAATCCACCTTCAGGCCGTGCATAAGTCATGAAATACATGGCTACAACCATTGCCGCTCGCCCTGCCACGGCCGCGCAGATGAGTCCGCCGATGATGTCCTGCTCGGCCAGTGAAAAGATAGCCGCTGATTTTAACAGAAGAACCGCGCAGACAATGATGGCACCCATAACGCCGATACGGCTGTCCTTCATAATCTCCAGACAGCGCTCACGGTCTCTTGAGCTGAGAAAGCCATCGGCCGTGTCAGCGAGCCCATCCATATGGAGAAAACCGGAAGCAAAAGAGAGTATTATGGCCAGTAGTACAGCGGAAACCAGAGGTGATGCCAGACCGTAAAGAAGCAAAGCACAAACTGCAGCGAAACAGCCCACAGCTAGGCCGACAAGGGTAAAATAGTAGCGGGCGGCGCCAAAGTACTGCTGGTCATCCCCATCCGTCGAGAAAAACGGAAAAATGGTCAGAAATCTCAAGGCGGCAGAGAACGAGCGTAGCGGTTGACGAACCGCTTTTTGTAGTTCACTCATCTTTTCCACTTTGGGGTCGATCACCTGTTCTATTTGTCTGCCTGGGCAACCGCCGCCTCTTCAAAAGTGGCAACATCGGTCAACACTCGTCGCGCGGCTTCGACAATGTTCATTGCCAGGGCACCGCCGGTTCCTTCACCAAGCCTGAAATTGAGATCGAGCAGTGGCCTCGAACACCCCAGGGTTTCCTGCATGAAAATGTGGCCAGGTTCAACCGAGCGATGTGAGCAGATGATGTAATCCCTTACGAAAGGTTCTAGCGTATAGGCTATCAAAGCTCCTGCCGTGGAGATAAATCCATCCACAACCACAGGTTTCTTTCGGGCAGCAGCACCGAGGATCAGCCCTGCGATCCCGCCGATTTCGTAGCCGCCTATTTTGGCAAGTATATCGAGACCGTTTTTGGGATCTGGTGTATTGATATCGAGTATTTTCTCGATAATCGAAATCTTCTTATCCAACTGCGCATCATCAAGCCCTGTCCCCCTTCCGGTCAACTCACTGACCTGTTTTCCGGTAATGACTGCGGCGATAGCGCTGCTTGGAGTGGTGTTGCCAATACCCATCTCACCAGTGCCGAAAATATCGTAGGATTTTTCAAGCTCAAAAGCAATCTCGATTCCAGTTTCCACCGCTTTTCGAGCATTGGCAATGCTCATAGCCGGGCCGGCAGCAATGTTGTTGGTACCGGGGGCGATTTTCCTGTCTATAAAATTTACTTCATGGGACAGATCTGAAAAATCACCATTGACACCGACATCGACGACAACCACATCGGCCCCAGCCTGCCGGGCAAGGGCGTTTATGCCAGCACCGCCGGAGACGATATTGTAAACCATCTGGATTGTCACTTCGGAGGGAAATTTGCTAACTCCCTCGACAACTACTCCGTGATCTCCCGCCATGGTGACGATAACTTTTCTGCTAACATCAGGCTTCATGGACCTGGAAATACCAGCCAGATCAATAGCAAGGTCCATTATGTCTCCTAGTGCCCAGTGCGGCATGGTTAGTTGTTCTAGACGGGCTCTGGCCTGATCTCTATATTCGTTGTCCTGGGGAAAGATTTCCTGACAGGTTTTTTCAAGAAGGTTCATCCATTTTGTCCTTTCTAGCTTACTTTTTCAGATATATCGGCAGTCCACAGCTAACCATTACCACCTCTTCAGCTGCAGCCGCAATCATCCTGTTGCACAATCCAACCAGGTCACGGTAGCGCCTGGCTAACTGGTTTTCTGGGACGATGCCCATACCTACTTCGTTGGTGACAAAAACGACTTCAGCATCAATCGATTCAGAGGTCTTCAGGAGATGACGGATCTCAGATTCAACAAAGGATTCGTTGCAAACTGTTTTTGTTTCATCGCTGTTGGCCAGATGATTATTAATCCACAGAGTAAGACAATCAACCAGATAGACGTCATATGCATTTCTGGCTAGAACCTCATTAATTGACAATGGTTCTTCGACGGTTTCCCAGATCTGCGCATCCCTCACCTGGCGATGCTTTTCAATCCGTTCGGCCATCTCCTCGTCAAGAATCGGACAGGTTGCAACAAAACAATGGCTGCCGCTTAATTTTTCACAGCGTCCCAGCGCAAAATCACTCTTGCCGCTTCTCGTTCCTCCGGTAACCAATATTATTTTTCCCATACCTCTGCTATCAATCCCTGCAATTGTAAAATTCGAGGTGTCCGAAACCGTCGCTCACGATAACCTTCGATACCGCACCCTCTTTTGGGCTGAATGCAAATGCACGGGTAGATTGGATTCCGAGCAGGTGACAGATACCGGCCCGCAACACTCCCCCGTGGGCTACGATCAAAACACGATTAAAGTCATTTGTCAGCAATTTGTCGAACCACTCTGAGACTCTCGTATTAAAGGTGACAATCTTTTCTCCTTCAGGAAATTCAAAATCTTCACCTTGCCGCATCCACTCAGACAACTGGTCTGGGTAACGGGCCTTAATCTCATCAAATCTTAGTCCCTCCCAGTCGCCGAAATCGATTTCTTTTAGACTCTCAGCAAAACTACATTCTATATCGACATCAAACAGGGTGAAGGTTTCCCGGCAGCGAACAAGGGGACTGCAAAAGCAGTGGTCAAAGTGAACCTTGTAAAGAAAGGAATGAAGTGAACGGGCCTGCTGCCTGCCATCGGCGGAGAGTTCGACATCGGTGCTGCCTGTATACGTACCGGTCGATACGGTTTCCCCATGCCTTACAAGATAAATTTCCACCATCTCAGGAAAGCTGATATTTATCGCCGTATCCACGCGGCGTGATCATCTTGCCGTCGCGTATGAAGGTTGCCGAATTTCCGACAATCACCGTTGTCTGCATGTCAGCATCTGAAGGTTTGAAGGTTC
>JBPCUV010000169.1:0-5816 GCA_051010975.1 Desulfocapsaceae bacterium | reverse complement strand
ATACCATGGCCACACCGGTGCTCCCTAAAATTGCATAAACGGAGAACCGCAGCTTCACAAAGACAGTCATGGAGACAAAGATGAAACCGAGCATCAGAGCAGTTCCCAGATCGGGCTGCAGGAGGATTAAGACGAACGGTATGAGTGTCAGACCGATCGGTACCACCAGCTGCCTGATGGTATAACCGTCGGTAACCTCTTTACGTGAGTAGTAACTGGCCAGGGTTATCACCAGCATAAGTTTGGCGAGTTCCGAGGGTTGCAAATTAAAAAAGCCAAGATTGATCCAGCGCTGAGCGCCCCCGGCAGTTTTACCGATGACAAGGATGGCGATCAGCAGCCCGACAACGAATATGTAGAAGAAATAGTTCCAAAAATGCAGCTCCTGGTAGTCGACGGCAAGGAGCACGAAAATTGCCGCAAAGCCCATCAGGTAAAAATAAAGCTGTTTCATATAGGGCGGTGTGCCCCACGGTTTTGGTGGATAGGAGGCGCTGTAGAGATTAAACAGGGCCATGGCGCAGACCAGCAGAAACATGATCAGCAGCCACCAGTCAAAATGGGCAAGGAGTCTTCTGTCGAAGCGAATCATCCCTTTATGCCGGATAGTGAGCCGGCCCCAGTAGGTTCCTGTCGATTATGCCTTGCCATCTTTTTCTTCCTCGGCCTTTTTCCTGGCCTGCTCCAACAGATACTGCTCGAAATATTTTTTCAATACCACCCGGGCAATCGGTCCCGCCCCTGAACCGCCGTGCAGACCGTGCTCAACCAGCACAGTGACGGCAATCTTAGGATCGTCAGCCGGTGCATAGCAGGTAAACCAGGCATGATCCCGGTATTTATAAGGGATATCCTGCTCCTTGAGACCTTTGTACTGTGCCAGACGAACCACCTGGGCAGTGCCGGTTTTGCCGGCTATGGTCAACCCCTCGATACGCACGTTGCGGGCCGTTCCCCGCTTACCATGAACCACCCCAAAGAGTCCATCTTTGACGATGTGAAGGTATGACTTCTCCCGGTCAGACAGTTCGCTGAGCTGCTTAGGGATGAGCTGTTCGATTATCTCTCCGTCGGTATTCTTCACCATCTCCACGATCTGAGGCTGATAGATCTTGCCGCCGTTGGCAATGGCTGCGGTCATCAGGCAGATCTGCAGCGGCGTCATATTGTTGAATCCCTGACCGATGGCTACCGACAGCGTCTCACCTTCATGCCATTTTTCCTTGAATCTTTTGCGCTTCCAGTCCTTGGTCGGAACGATGCCCCCCTTCTCGTGTTCGAGCTCGATACCCGACCTGGCCCCCAGTCCCAGTCGTTTTGCATAGGCTGCCAGCCGGTCGACGCCGAGACGCTGCCCGACCTGGTAGAAAAAAACATCGCAGGATTCGGTGATCGCCCGCCTGACATCCACCGTTCCGTGTCCGCTGTGTTTCCAGCAGCGGTAAAGGCGACGGCCAAAATAGTAGTGCCCGGGACAGTAGAAAGTGGTGTTTTCGGTAATGACTCCTTCGCTCAATCCTGCCAGGGCAGTGACGATTTTATAGGTCGAACCAGGCGGGTATACTCCCTGGACCGACTTGTTTAGCAGCGGGTTTCTCTTGTTTTCGAGTAGCGCATTCCAGTTTTTCAGAGAAATACCACCGATAAAGTCCTCCAGATGGATTGTCGGAGAACTAACCGCCGCAAGCACCCTTCCGGTATCCACTTCCATGGCCACCACGGCGCCCGCTTTGTCGCTGATGGCCAGATATTGCTCGGCCGCCTGCTGCAGGTCAATATCAATTGTCAGCTTGAGATCCCTGCCCGGCAGCGGATCCTCATGTTTCAGCTGTTGCTGCTCAAAACCGCGGGCATTCACTTCGGTTGAACTGCTGCCCTTCTCACCGCGCAGATCACTTTCCCGGATACGCTCCAGACCTCGCTTGCCGATCAGATCCCCGCCTTCATAGACCCCCTCTTTATCGGCCTCTAACTCCTTGGGACTAATCGAGCCGGTGTAACCAATGATATTTGCCCCTAGATCACCGTAATGGTAGATCCTGACGGGCTGCACCTCGATTCTGATTCCTGAGAACTTGTATTTATTGTTCTCCAGATAGGCGAGCGTCTCCCAATCGACATCCTCCTTGAGCGTGATAGGAAGATGCCGGGGCGTTCCGGCACCCTTTCTGATTCGCTCCCAGAGCTCCTCGATATCTTCGTCGAGAACCACCGAGAGCCTTTTCAGTACATCCTGGATGTTAAAAGAATCTTCTCTGATCAGAGAGACATTGAACGACGGTCTGTTGGTGACTATTTCCCGGCCGTACCGATCGAAGATATGGCCTCGGGGGGGTGGAACGGAGCGGATTCGGACCCGATTGTTTTCAGCCAGAGCGCGATAATGCTCGCCGAGGTTGATCTGCAGGTACCAGAACCGCGAAATAATGATAAGCAGAAAAAGAAGGACGACGCCGACAGCGACCATTGCCCTTCTTTTGAGCATGTTCACCGCTTCTTCGTCATGCTCGGTGATCTCTTCGATATCTTCTATAAATAGTTTCTTTTCCATCTTACGGCCTGAAACGGTTTCCTCCCCTCTTCCTCACCACCCGGGGGACCACACGTCGATTAAGTAGATATTCATAGAGGCTGTTGAACAGCAGAAAACAAGGGACGGTGACGATCATCAGGATAATGGTCTCCCTTCCCACCCGATGCCAGGACCAGGGAGAAACCAGATCGGCTGCCGCCATGGTCAGCGCCGCGTAAAAGCCACACTGGATCAGAAAATAACTGACACCCACCAGCGGTACCTGGTAGGCAGCCTCTTTGACCGGGCTGTTCTGGGTGAACAGATTGAGGACAAAAAAGACAAGCAGGTATTTTATCACGAACATGCCCAGATAGATGCTGGAGACCACATCCATCATCCAACCCAGCATGAATGTCAACAAACAGCCTCGCAGCCAGTCGAAACGAAAGGCCAGGAAGGCAATCAGGATAAAGACGAAGTCGGGAAAGCCAAACCAGGCCGGAAGGACCTGCAGAATAGTGGTCTGCATGACGATCAGGAAGATGCCAATGAACAGAAAGACGCCGACCCTCATCTTCTATAAGCCTCCCGACGAATCGATTTTCCCCTGGATCAGCGACTGCTGAAGGGAAAGATTGAGTTGCAGGAATTCCAACCGCTGGAAATCAACAGAAGGCTCCACCTCAATTTCAAGAAACATCCCTCGTGTCTTCCGGTGTACGGCAGATACGGTGCCGACCGGAATCCCGGAGGCAAAAACCCCGCCGATTCCGGCCGTGACGATATGATCGCCGCGGTTGACCTCGGCGTTTTTGAGTACATAATGGAGTTCGAAGCCATTTTCGCCAACGCCTTTCAGAATCCCCCTGACCCTGGTCTTCTGAACGAAGACATCGATGGCACTGCTTGGCGCGATGGCCAGAAGCACTTTGCTGTAATTGTTGGAGACGTGGATCACCTGCCCGACAATCCCGTTGGAGTTCAAGGCCACCATCCCTTCGACCACACCATCATTTTCGCCTCTATCGACGATGATGGTATGGAACCAGAAACTTGGATCTTTGCCGATTACACGGGCGGTCAATGGAGGGAAATCTGTTCCTTTTCTGAAATCCAGTTCCTGCTGCAGTCTCAGATAAGTAGTATAGGCCTCGCGGTAAGTCGCCAGATCCTTCTCATAGGATTTGAGTACTGCTTTGAGACGCTGATTCTCTTCCCTGACTGAGAGCAGATCCAGGTAATCATCCCAGAAGTTGCGGGCAGCGGAGGTGGCTTTGGCTGAGATAGACTGCAGGGGCCCGAGAATTTCCAGGGTGATCTGATGGGAGACACCAAACCTGCCGCCAAAGGTATAGGCCAGCAGGATAAGTCCTCCCAGCAGGAGGGATACGGCAAGCAGCACGGAGCGGAGACGTAAAGCCCCGATACGTGTCTTTCTGTCCTTGGACTGTTTACTCACTATTAGAACGGCAGCTCTCCCGCTGCGGGGCAGAAGCGGCCTTAATCGATGGTGACTTCTTTAAGAATATCTAAGTTATCAAGCGCCTGGCCGGACCCGAGAACCACTGACGAGAGTGGGTCGTCGGCCACAATAATTGGCATTCCGGTCTCTTCTTTGAGGCACTTGTCGAGATTTTTCAATAACGCACCGCCGCCGGTCAGAACAATGCCCTGATCGACGATATCGGCTGCGAGTTCAGGGGGCGTCACTTCCAACGCCACTCTTACCGCTTCAATAATGACATCAACCTGTTCCGCAATAGCAGACTGAATTTCATCGGCTCCTACGGTAATCGTTTTCGGTACCCCGGAGACCAGATCGCGCCCTTTTATGTCCATCACCTCAAAGGGCTCTTCAGGAATCACGTTGCCGATGGTAGTCTTGATCAGCTCGGCAGTTCGCTCACCGATGGCCAGATTATGCTTTCGTTTTATGTACTGGAGGATCGATTCATCCATCTTGTCTCCGGCAACCCTGACGGACTTGGCGTAGACAATGCCGGCAAGGGAGATGACGGCAACCTCTGTGGTGCCGCCGCCGATGTCAACAATCATGTTGGCGGTGGGTTCGGTGATAGGCAGCCCTGCACCGATTGCCGCCGCCATCGGTTCTTCGATCAGATAGACCTCCCGGGCACCGGCTGACTCGGCCGATTCCTTCACAGCTCGCTTCTCAACCTGGGTAATTCCCGAGGGTACGGAAATAATGATCCGGGGGTGGACCAGGGTACGCCTGTTATGCACTTTCTTGATGAAATAGCGAAGCATCGCCTCGGTCACTTCAAAGTCGGCGATAACGCCGTCCTTGATTGGCCTGATCGCATTGATATTACCCGGCGTCTTGCCGAGCATCTGTTTTGCTTCCTGACCAACGGCCAGTACCCTGCTCATTCTTACGTCCTGCCTCACGGCCACAACCGAGGGCTCACGCAGAACAATCCCCTTACCCTTAACATATAAAACGGTGTTTGCCGTACCAAGATCGATGGCCAGATCATTGGAAAGCCAACCGAATAAAAAATTGAATGGCGAATACATAAAACCTTCCTTTTCAACAAACGGACATTATGTGAAATTCCTTCAGATTTCCAAGCAGTTAGGTGTATGGCAGGAAGTCTGGAAAAATATGACGTTATCAAAGAAGAGAAGGATACCAGAGCACTGCTTTATTGGCAAGATTTATGGGAGGTGCCAGGCCTACTTCAGTGTTTATTTTTATTGACACCTATAATAAAGGTTGGTATTTAAAGTTCCTTCAACACCTTACCGTGTGGGGCTATAGCTCAGCTGGGAGAGCGCTTGAATGGCATTCAAGAGGTCGTCAGTTCGATCCTGACTAGCTCCACCATGAATAATAAAAAGGAGTTACCGAACATGCTCGGTAGCTCCTTTTTTATTTTGGCCCAAATTCGGACCTGTCAGTCTAATCAGCTTATACACTTGACCGTAACTTCCGGATTGCCAATTCAAAGATATAACCGGAGCTTCTCCCCCCTCGAACTTCACCTTGTGCCTGTTCAGTTCTGCTTTCTAGCGGCTGATTGTGCAGTTTCCAGGATGACGCAGATAACCAGCCACTCAGATAAAGAGTATTCGTCGCAATAAATAGTATTTTTGAATGCCTCGGATAAAACTTTCACTAGAAGTGATTTTGCATTGTATGAGACTCCTGCTTATTTAAATAGATGACCATAACTTCCCCAATATACAATTTAGTAATTATGAAGGCTGTCTCAGAACCTTTTGTCCGAATTTTATTGAAGATCGGTGCATGCATTTGCATTGGTCTCGGAATCATTGG
>JBPCUV010000168.1:0-2983 GCA_051010975.1 Desulfocapsaceae bacterium | reverse complement strand
TCACACTACTATTGGATCAGCAACTGTCAATGTGCCGGCTAACTAACTATTAAAGCTATTTGACAGTAAATAGTTTCGGAAAGCAGCAAGGCCTTTGTCAATGTTCTTTCGCCCAAAGCCGATACGAAACCTGTCCTGTGGAGTTGCCATTAATTCAGAATAGAATATTTTAGGGGGTAAGAGCAGTACGCCCGCCTTTTCCACAAGCTCCTCGCAAAATTGGTTGGCGTTTTCTCTACCCAGGTATTTCGGAAAACTGACGCACCCCCCATCTGGTCGTCGCCACTCGAACAGGTCTGAAAATTCCCCAAAAAAATCATTCAGCTTCTCAACATTGCGGTGAAGCAGATTTCGATTTCGCTCGAGGATTTTACCTCTTGCCTTCAAAGCTATGATAGCTAGTCGCTCACTGGGAGCAGCATTGCAGATGGTCAGATAGTGTTTGTATCTCTCCATTTTCGACAAGATCCGGATATCTTTTGAGGCGATCCACCCAATCCTCAGCCCTGGAAGCCCGTATGCCTTGGACATCACGTTGAGCGACAGAGCCTTCTCATATACATCAGCGGCCTGGGGAAGCCGGATGGATGGGTCACGTTCAACCAATCGATAGACCTCATCGCTGAAAAGATAGATGCCATGTTCACGACACAGGGAGACAAGCGCCATAAAACGGTCTTTTGCCAGAACCGAACCGGTCGGGTTGTTGGGGAAGTTTATGGAAATCAGTTTTGTATTTGGCCTGAGCTCCCGCTTCACTCTGTCTATATCCAATGACCAGTTGTCTTGTTCGTCCAAAGGAACGCCCGACACACTGCAGATTTCTGCTGGAATAGTCTCAGCTGCCTGATAATTAGGTACAACCACGATGGCATGATCGTCTTTCTTGAGTAATACCCGCATCGCAGTGTAGAGACCCTCCTCGGCCCCGGCGAAACAGAGTATATGGGCAGGTTCGGCGGATTCATAGGTCCTGGCGATTTCTTCCAGAAGCTCAGGATGACCATACGTTTCTGTATATCCAAGCCATTGATGGCTGAAGGCATCGCAGTCCTCATCAGAGGCCATAGCCAATAGTTCAGAAATTGACATGCTCTCTATATCCGAGGCGGTCATATGATATTTTGCACTAAATTCCCACTTGGAGAAAAACCGTTCCAGTTCAAAATCTTTCATCTCAGCTCACAGCAATTTATAATTATAATACTGAATATATTAAGATTTATTGATCGAAGTTTGGCTTCCCATCAATCAACTTTTGTACCACTATACTTAACTGAAGGAATTTAAGCTGAAAGTCGTAAATGTTTTTGACATTTATATCCGGGAGGCGTAACATCAGACAATAACCCTGACAAAAGGAGCGGGTTATATGTTCTGGCTGCCCCAGCCGCTGTACACTGCGAAACCGGTGTTTTTCCTGCTGGCCGCGCTTTTCCTGATGCTCATAACCAAAAACGTGATCGTATCAATGTTTGCGATCTGTTTGACCGGTTATGCATTGTGGATCCTCTTTGCGCGCTTCACCTGGAGAGATACGGGGATTGTTGAGTAACTAGCTCAACGAATTTCGCAATACCAGCTGTCCACACTGCCGTTTACATGGCAGCAGGGGGTGTATTCACTCTAGAATTTAACCGATGTAGATCTTTCAGACCAGTGCATGAGATTCTCTCCTGTACTCGTCATCTGCAGCTCATTCATCCTTGAACTTCTTTGCAATCGGCTCAAAATCATAGGCGGGATAGACCTCGTACCGGAAAGCCCCCCACGCCTTCTGTTCTATGTATCGGTTCAAGATGCGCAGAGCAGAGGGTTCGAGTCGCAGTTGTATGATGAACCCGTATGACATTGCGACTACCCATGATACGAGCTCGCAGCCCTCCGGCGGAAATTCCCGGTAGAACCCGGTTTCCTTCAGGTACGTCATTATTTCATCGAGATTCTTTGATTGGTCATGTCGTAAAATCACCGTTACCAGTAGTTTGTTTTCAGATCCCATACCGCCCCCTAAAATTGATTGTTGATGAGCTTCTCTACCGAAATCTTATAGTGGCATCTACCTATCCTCAAGTAGTTTCTGCTGCTCGATCTCTCCAGCCTCACTTCATTTTGACCTTCTCCCGTCAAGTCGGTCCTGTTTCGTGCTATGTAAAAAGCCCGATTGCTCTAAGAGGAAGCCAGGCAGGATGTACACCAGCATTGAGACGAGTGCTGTTCATCTTTAAATATGAAGATATGATCCCAAACCAGTATTCTTCAGTTGCCTTACGACACATGGACAGCAGCCTTTGGGTGGGCTGACCGTCCTATACTGTTATCTCGTATGTTTTTTTATTACCCAGGCATCGACAAACAAATTTATGTCACTATTTGACAAGCATCAACTCTTCAAATAGCTAAAGTTAGATGAATTAGATTCTTTTAGATTAGGAGCTAGCATGAGGTGAGTTCAAGTATCCGACATTTAAATCTTTGGCCAGGGGTCTTAGCCCTGATGCTGATACTCTCAGGATGTAACTCAGATGACGGTGGAAGCGTCAGCGGTAGCGGGGATTCTGGAATAACAAAATGCCCCTCAGACAGACCCCCTCCACCAGTGGCCTGTACATTAGAATATGATCCAGTTTGCGGCTTTCAACCTGATGGCAGCAGCCTAACCTACTCTAATGGCTGTTCCGCTTGTGCAGATTTAAAAGTGGTCAGTTATCTTAAAGGAAGCTGCCCCTGAGATTGTCAGCTTTCTTTGGATTGGAGACGCCCCCAAACGGGCGGTGTCAATTTTGAGCTGATCTACAGATAAACAGGAAAAATAAAATTCCATCCTCCCGGTATTAGGTTATAGACAGACACCCTTGCGCCGGGAGGACTCAATCAAATGCTTTTCCCACCTATAGATAGAGCCATTTGCAAAACGATCTTTTCGACCAAACTCTGCGTTATGCTCAAAATTTTATCCTCGGGATATCAATTATATGCCTGT
>JBPCUV010000167.1:0-3059 GCA_051010975.1 Desulfocapsaceae bacterium | reverse complement strand
GGGATGAGGCAACTGCGGTCTGGCAGACGAACAGCACCATTACCCCTGTCAACATCGCAGTCGATACAAGAATAGTAACTCGCCCCCTCCTCTTATTAGCCACTCAGTACCCCGAATTTCTGATTATTGATCGGACGACGGGTTTTGATTACTTTGTTCTCGATCGGCAGCGAACTTGTCGCCACACTCCTTACTGCAAAAATAGTGGGGACCGTCGTCTGCTTCCAGTGTATAAGCCTGTTGCTTCGGTATCAGCTTTCGGCATACCGGATCCTCAATAAGTACGTCGGTGATTGCTCCTCCGGGGCGAGGTGATTCATCTTCACTCTTTTCATTTTCCCCGGATTTACTAAAATTGGACTTGATCAGGCGGTAGCCAAGATAGACAAGGCCAGCCAGAATCAGAATTCTCAGTGGACCCACATTCGCGCCTCTCTGTTTAGTTGTGCAGCAATATGCTTCGGCAACGTTTCATCAACTCTTCAATCACCTGTATTATATTCGCTGCGCAGAAAATGTAAAACATTCTCGACGCTTGCAGACGCCATAATTAGGCTCTAAAGAGACCAGACCCCGGTGGATATTTCCTGGGACTCGATGTTGCCCGATTCGATCCTCAGCTTGAGCCGCCGATGCATCTCCTCTATCGACTTCCCGGTCTCGGGATCGACAAAGTCGGGGGCGATCGCTGCCATTGGTTCGAGTACGAAGAGTCGGTCGTTTCTGTGGGGATGCGGCACCGTCAGTCGCGGGGAGTCCATGACCTCAGCTCCGAAATAGAGTAGATCAAGATCTATTTCACGATCCTGATATCCCAGCTTTTTTTCGTCTCTAACCCGCCCCAGTCGTTTTTCGGTGTCCAGCAGAAGATCGAGAATCTCGCCAGCACTGCACGAAGTCTGCAGCTTGCCGACAGCGTTGGTGAACCAGAAGTTGCTTGCCATTCCTACTGGCGATGAAAGATAAGGAAGAGAGATGGTTTCCAGGGTGACGCCTTGATAACGACCAATCAGGTCCCAGCCTTCCTGAAGCAGGTGCGAGCTGTCACCAAGGTTCGAGCCCAAGCCGATAAAAACCGTTTCGGTCGTCTCCATCTATGATATCAACGGCGATAAGAATTAAAAGTTCTGCAGGTCGAGGACATCGAACATCGAGTACATTCCGTTGGTCTTGCCTTCTAGCCAAGCAGCAGCTACAGTCGCACCCCTGGCAAAATGGTCCCTGGTCTGGGCTCGGTGACTGAGCTCAATTCGCTCACCGGGACCGGCAAAAAATACCGTGTGCTCGCCGACTATATCTGCCGCCCTGATAGTCTGAATACCGATTTCGCCAGGCTTGCGCTCGCCGATAATACCCGATCGCTCAAATACGCCGACGTCCTCGAGTTTGCTGCCCACCCCTTCAGCAGCGAGTTCACCAAGTTTCAGAGCCGTTCCGCTGGGAGCATCTTTCTTCTTATTATGGTGGGCCTCGATAATTTCGATATCATAATCGCCG
This sequence comes from Desulfocapsaceae bacterium, assembly GCA_051010975.1. GTDB lineage: Bacteria > Desulfobacterota > Desulfobulbia > Desulfobulbales > Desulfocapsaceae > JABDQA01. The sequence goes on along the minus strand of JBPCUV010000167.1, from coordinate 1,562 downwards.
CCCAGCAGTGCTGCCGTCTTCTGTACCAATTTAAACAACACATTGACGCAGACCGACATATTGGGCGCCTGAACGCAAGGAAAATTGGCGGACAACGCAGACAACTCCCCAAGTTCATCCGCGCTCAAACCGGTGGTACCAATGACCATAGCTTTATTTCTGCTGGCCGCCAGCCGGGCGAATTCCATCGTGGCCCGATGAAAGGTGAAATCAACGATCACGTCACCCGATTCAATAACCGATTCGAGTCCCTCTCCGATAATCACATTGTTGGCACCTATCCCTGCAAGTTCGCCGGCATCTCTGCCGATATACTCACTTCCCTGTGCCTCGAATGCACCGCCATAGACAAGTGTTGGATGCTGATCGACCATATAGCCGATCCTTCTTCCCATTCTGCCAGCGGCACCGGCAACGATTACCTTCATCATCACACTCTCCTCAACTGTCGAAAATCACATGGCTTCAAAAAATGAGACGAGCCGTTTTGCATCAAGATCGAGGAATGCGAGAAATTTTATCACAGACATATCTTAAATATTCCGAGGATAAAATTTCGAGTACAACGAAGACTTTGAGCAAAAAGGTCGTTTCTAAAGCATTCCCAGCCGGCTCATCTCCTCAACCAATGCCTGGGTGGTCGGGTCGTCGGCGGGTGTCATAGGTAACCTTGGCGTACTGTCCTGAATGCGGCCAAGCATCTCAAGCGCTTTTTTGGCAGGACCGGGGCTAGGCGATTTGAACATCAGCTTCATCAGCGTAAAGAGTCGGTAATGTTCCTTGTTGGCCTCACTGAGATTACCGCTCAGGGCCGCCGCCATCATTCTTGACATGCCGGCCGGGTCAACGTTGGAGGTTACCGAGATCACCCCTTTACCACCGATCAGCGCAGTGGGCATTGAAGTGAAATCATCACCGGAAAGGAGAATAAAGTCGTCGGGACAGAAACGTAGCACGTCACTGATCTGTTCAAGGCTGCCGCAAGCCTCTTTAATGCCGATGATATTGTCAATTTCTGCCAGCCGGGCCACGGTTTCAGGCAGGATATGGATAACCGTTCTGCCCGGTACATTGTAGAGTACCATCGGGATATCCACCGCTTCAGCGATTGCTTTGAAATGGAGGTACAACCCTTCCTGGTTCGGCTTGTTGTAGTAGGGGGCAACCGACAGCACCGCATCGGCGCCGCTGTCTTTGGCGCTCTCTGTGAGTTCGATTGCCTCAAGGGTATTGTTGGCCCCTGTCCCGGCGATCACCGGTACCCGACCATTCACGGTTTTCACCGTCTGTTCGATCACCCGCTTGTGTTCGTCGAAACCAAGAGTTGCTGATTCACCGGTCGTGCCGCAGGGAACGATACCGTGAATTCCGTTTTCGATCTGAAATTCAATCAGATCGACCAACCCCTTCTCGTCCAGTTCTCCGTCGATGAAAGGGGTTATCAGGGCAGTTATTGCACCATGAAAGCGTTCCATGGTTCACCTCCGAAATGTTATTGGCTCTACTTTCAGTGGTCTTAATCTTTTAAAACCACTCTCACAAGAGTGCTTCAGCCGACAGGT
>JBPCUV010000166.1:0-3437 GCA_051010975.1 Desulfocapsaceae bacterium | reverse complement strand
CAATCGAAGTGGCTGACAATGGGCGTCAGGCTGTGCTTACTTTCGCCGACCCGCTCAATACATCAAATGCCCATGTGGTTAACACATCGGATATTGGCGGTGCAGCAGAAACTTCGTATTCGGTCTCAAAATCTTATCTCGGTTATCTGATCTCTATTTTGATTTCCGCCCTGTTGATCAACAACTTCGTCTTTACCAAATACCTGGGCCTCTGCGTCTTTTTTGGAACTGCTAAGCGAAAAGAGACAGCCAAGGGGATGGGCGTGGTATTTACCATCGTCATTGTGGTGGCTGTATCGATGAGTTGGGTGATTTTCCAATACATCCTTAAGCCGTTTCAACTGGACTATCTGCAGATCGTTATTTTTATCGGTTTAACTTCGCTCACCGTTCAGGCGGTGGATACGGTTCTGCGCAAGGTGAACCCGGTACTGTTCAAATCGTTCGGGGTTTATCTTGTTCTGGTCATCGCCAACTGTGTGATCATTGCCGTCCCACTGCTGATGGCCAGTAATGCGTATAACTATTTCGAGACCTTTATGCTGAGCCTCGGTGCCGGCGGCGGATTTTTGTTGGCGCTTTACCTGATGAGTTCGGTGAGTGAACGGGTTGAGTTGGCCAAGGTGCCGCCGTCATTTAAAGGGTTGCCCATTGCCTTCATCGTGGCCGGGCAATTTGCCATGGCTTTCTTGGGATTTTCTGGACTGCAGTTGTTTTGAGCAGAGCAGTTGAATTATCGTCTGAACAGGAGTTGTAAAAAATATGGATCCTGAATTGATTAAACTGGCCATTGGAGGCCTCGTTCTTCTTGGCTGTATCGGCCTGTTTTTTGGCATCGGCCTGGCCCTTGCAGCCCACAAGTTTGCAGTGGAATCGAATCCGCTGATCGAAGAAGTGCTTGAATCCCTGCCACTGGCGAACTGCGGCGGCTGCGGCTATCCAGGTTGTGAAGGTTATGCCATAGAGGTGGTGACTGATCCCGATGTCCCTCCCACCCTCTGCTTCCCTGGTAAAGAAGCGGTGGCTGAGCGGGTGGCCTCGCTGACCGGCAAAAAGATGATTGCGGTTGAGGACACCATGGCTGTGGTACGCTGCTCCAGAATAGAAGGAAGGGTAAGCCACAAGCACCGCTACATAGGCTTTTCCTCATGTACCGCGGCGAACCTTGGCTATGGGGGCCCCTCCGCCTGCCAGTATGCCTGCATCGGCCTTGGAGAGTGTGCAGAGGCCTGTCCTTTCGGCGCCATCGACATGGTGGAGAATTTTCCGGTGGTCGATCCGGACAAATGCGTGAGCTGCGGCGTCTGTGTAAAGACCTGTCCCAAGGATATTATCGAAGTCCAGACCATGAAAGCCCGGGTTTGGGTACCCTGCTCGACCAAGGATCTGGGCAAAGCCGTCATGGGAGTCTGCAAAGTGGGATGCATCGGCTGTAAGATGTGCGTCAAGGTGTGCCCTGCGGATGCGGTTGTTTATGAGAACAATTTGGTCAAAATCGATCACAAGGCCTGTATCGAATATGGTCCTTCCTGCGAGGAGATATGTGTGACCAAGTGCCCCCGCGATATCTTTATACCCTATGAGGGACGCGAAGTCGTAGCTAGAGAGGTCGACAGCGGCTTGAAAATGGCCGGCTAGGCTCCACCATGAAATCCGTTCCCGACGCCAGGTTTGACGCGAGTTGCAACACCAGGCGTCGGGAACTGCTGAAACTCTCTGGGCTGCTAGGTCTGGCTGCCCTTAGTGCCCCCCTGCTCCCAACAGAGAACGCCGAAGCGCTCTGGTTCAACCGGAAGAACTACAAGGTCTCCAAAACCAGACTGTCCATGGGAACCTTTGTTTCCATGACTGCCATCCACAATTCCAAGGATCGGGCCGAAGAGGCCTTTGCCGCTGCCTTTAATGAAATTCAAGAGCTGGCCTCGGTTCTCAGCCGCCATGACGAGGCATCCCCGGTTGCCGAATTGAATCGAACCGGGATCCTCGAGAGTGGAGGGGATGATCTTGTCCGGGTAGTTTCCCGTGCTCTCCACTATAATCAATTGACCGGAGGTGTCTTCGATATCACCGTAAAACCATTGATGGACCTCTATCAGCAGAGTTTTGAAACTGGTCAGAAGCCGACCGAACAAGAAATCGAGAAGACTTTAGGTGCCATCGGTTCCGGTGGGCTGCAGCTGGAAACCAATCGTATTTCTTTTGAGCGCCCCGGTATGGGGATTACGCTGGATGGCATTGCCAAGGGCTATATCGTCGATCGAGCCTCAAAGATACTCGGAGATCACGGCGTTACAAATCATCTGGTCAATGCCGGTGGGGACATCCGTACCTCCGGTTCTGCTGCTGGTGATAAAAAGTGGACCATCGCTATACAGGATCCGGCCAAGAAAAGAGAATTCCCTGACATTATCAAAATGGGCGATGGGGCGGTGGCAACTTCTGGCAATTATGAAGCTTACTACGACCAGGAAAAGCTGTTTCACCATATCGTCGACCCCCATACCGGCCATTCCCCCCAAGTATCCTCCAGTGTCAGTGTGACCGCTCCCACGGTCATGGACGCCGATGCGCTGGCAACCGCGCTTTTTGTCCTCGAGCCGCGTGAGGCTGTCGATTTGATTGAGAAAGTACCCGATGGTGACTGTTTCATCATCGATAGAGAGGCAGCAGTCTACAAGTCATCCTCATGGCTTGGTTGAGAGATATTCTTTGGTAATGATAAAGAGTTTCTCCATCCGCCAACCCACCTTTTTCTCAATATCCTCGCCTGCTTCGGTTTTTTAAATAAAATGATTCGTTAGCGGATGAAAACTTGCAAGAGAAGCGGTATTGTAAAGCTTCTTTTTCTGGAGCCCAACCTGACACACTGTTGGCTGTTTAAAATCAGCGGAGGATGCCATGGCCGAACATCTCATCATCGAAAAGCATGATCATTTCGTCGGTTCCATCACCATGAACCGGCCGGAAAGCCTCAATACCTTTACCACTCCGATGGCCGGGGAGCTGGCCCGGGCATTGCTGGATATGGACGACGATCAGGAGGTCAGGGTGATCCTGATAAAGGGGGCGGGTAAGGCCTTCTGTGCCGGTATCGATGTCAACGAGTTGGAAGGTAAAACCACCCTGGAATACCGAGCCTGGATCGAGCACATGGAGCAGCCGTTGGTATCTATTGCCAAGATGAAAAAACCGGTTATTGCCCAGGTGCAGGGAGTCGCCGCGGCCAATGGAATGGGGCTGGTGGCTGCCGCCGACCTGGTGATAGCGGCGGCCAATACCAAGATGGGCCTGACCGCCATAAATGTTGGTCTCAACTGCGTCGGGCCTGTCATTCCGGTGGCCCGCTGCGTGGGCAGGAAAAAAGCACTTGAGCTGCTGCTCTATGGTGATCTGATCAAGGCGGATGAGGCTCAGAGGTTGGGGTTGATAAACCGGAT
>JBPCUV010000165.1:0-2539 GCA_051010975.1 Desulfocapsaceae bacterium | reverse complement strand
AATTTCTACCTGGCCATGCTGGGCAAAAGTGCTGCACTGCTGAAGAACGAGCAGTTGAAAACAGCTTTCACCTCAACCGCTTATAATGTTCTTGCCGGCGGTGATCAGCAAATGCTGCTTGATACCGCGGCCAAGGCGGGTTCTGGCGAGGCCATGGATGTGGGGTTTATCAATTCGGCCTTGGGGATAGCTGAGAACAAGGCCATGATGGCTGTAGTACCTTTTGCATTGACCGCAGTGACCCCGGATAAATTGGCCATGTATGATCCGGCGTCGAAGCCACTGATGGATAAATTCTTCATCCACAATCAATCGGTTCTCACCGATACAATCGTTTTCGGTTTTCCGTTTCATTACTTTTTCACCGCACTTGTCACCCTGGTCACCTTTGTTCTGATCTGCCTGGTGTATTGTCAAGTGATTGATAAGCTAATGAAAAAACACGGAATGGAATCTTCATTCGAATAGGAGGAACCGAAAATGAAAAGAATCACATATAGAGCACTATCGTTTTTTATCTTTCTGTCGGCGATCCTACTCGTGGCAGTTCCAGCTTTTGCTGCGAGCGGCGCAGCCCTCGAGGGAGGATTCAAAGTAATACCGGCAATCATTCTACTGGCAACGATTTGTTTGTTTATTGTTGTCGGATTTATGAACAAGGCTGAGGGAACGGAAGGCTACTATGCCGCAGGCCGATCCATATCGCGTGTCGGCTCGGGTGCGGCAATCGCCTCGAACTGGATGTCGGCAGCTTCCTTTCTGGGCATGGCGGCAATCATGTACGGGAGTGGTTATCACGGCCTTTCCTACGTTGTCGGCTGGACCGGCGGCTACTGCCTGCTGCTGCTGCTGATGGCCTCACAGATCAGGAGGTTTGGGAAGTACACCGCCACCGACTTCATCGGCGATCGTTACTACTCATCAGGTCTGCGGGTGTTCACCGCCTTAATCGCGATCTTTATTTCCTTCTGCTACTGCGTTGGCCAGTTCGGTGGTATCGGCCTGATGTTCAAGTGGATCATGGGAATGAATTACACCTGGTCGGTTATTGTGGGTGGTACGGTCGTTCTCGGCTACGTTATCATCTCGGGTATGCTGGGAGTTACCAAGAATCAGATCGTTCAGTACATCATTCTGATCACTGCCTTTCTGATTCCGGCCTTCATCCTGACCTTCAAGTTTGACTATTTTTGGCTGATTCCGGAGCTCGGCTATGGACGTGTGGTCTCAGATATCGTAGCCGGTAACTCCACCCCATTCATCAACTCCCTTGGGCATGCGATGCAGACGGTGCCTCAACCGGAGTATGCAATGCCCTGGGATCCATCAACCGGAAAGACTTTCTTCCAGTGGATGGCTACCTGTTTTGCACTGATGATTGGTACCGCTGGCTTGCCGCATGTTATCCAGAAGTTTTATGTTGTGCCCAAGCCCAGTGATGCGCGCTGGTCGGTAACCTGGGGTCTGTTTTTCATCTGTCTGCTCTACTGGACCGCACCTCTGTATGCTGCTTTCGGTAGAATCCTGTCTTCCAATCCTGAAGTTGGCACGCTTGCAAAAGATGCGATCGTTGTCTACACCGCCCAGCTCGGAACGGTAAATCCGATCATCGTCGGATTTCTTGCCGCCGGTGCTGTCTCGGCTGCCTTCTCAACGGTTTCAGGACTGCTGGTAGCAGGATCGTCGGCCTTTTCCAACGATATCTACTATCGGGTCTTCAATCCGGAGGCATCGGGAGAGTCGCAGATTAGAGCCGCTCGTGTGGCAACCATTGCAATGGCACTTGGGGTCATGGTGGTAGCCCTGCTGAAGCTGGCCCTGGTTGCTCAGCTCGTTGCTCTGGCCTTTTCCATCGCCGGCTGCACCATCTTCCCGCTGTTCCTGATGGGCATCTGGTGGAGTCGCTCGAATCGCGAAGGAGCCTGGGCCAGTATACTCGTTGGAGCCGGATTTACCGCGATTGCCCTGATCTATTTTATCTGTGGCAAATTCGGAGTCGCACTTCCCGGCGCAGCATTTGTCGGCTACTGGCTGAATCCCTGGTATTTTGCCTGGATCGCCGCACCGCTTGCAATTGTTGCCAATATTGTAGTATCCTTGGCAACGCCGGATACACCTGAAGAAATCAGAAAACATCTGGCCTCGGAAGTACACGGCGTCAGATAACAGCACCCTTTTCGGTCTCCGCCTGTTATCGGGCGGAGACCGAAACCTCTACCACTTTCCCCTTACATGCAATCAGGCACGAAGAAGGTCCTCGCTGTCGTCCTTACCATTACGGCTTCGATATTTATAGGTTCCTATTTCTACTACGACCAGATCAATAAGGCCGAAGATCCGCGTATCCTGCCGGCCAAGGAGTTGTTTCAGATATATGACAAGGAGCTGGAGGGTCATGAATATGTACAGTCGCTGAGTCTTCTGGACCAGATGCTGGCCATCTATCGTTCCACTCCGGGCTATGAAAAGTCCTACGAAATAGGTGTGTTGCTGAACAACACGGCCACGGTCTATCTGGTTGAGATGGAGACAGAAATTC
>JBPCUV010000164.1:0-5323 GCA_051010975.1 Desulfocapsaceae bacterium | reverse complement strand
AAACCCAATGCGGTCCAGCAGACCGAGCTGCACATGAAACGCTATATCGAGCAGTTTCCGCGAGCAGGAGAAATCGTACTTTTCGACCGATCCTGGTACAACAGGGCCATGGTGGAGCCGGTAATGTCGTTTTGCACCGGTGATCAGTATCGCCGCTTCCTGCGTAAAGTTACTCTCTATGAAAATAATTTTATCCTTGATGCCGGGCAGACAATTCTTCTGAAGTTCTACTTTTCCGTATCAAAGGATGAACAGGCCAGGCGGTTTGAGCGGCGCCGCAACGATCCGCTGCGTCAATGGAAACTTTCGGAAGTAGATCTGCAGGCCCAGGATCTCTGGGATGAGTTTACCGACAAGAAGATGGCCATGCTGCAGCGGACCCATACTAAAGATTGCCCCTGGTGGGTTATAAAGTCTGATGATAAGCATATGGCTCGCCGCGAGACCATGAAGCTGATTTTGAATTCGGTAAAGTACCGGGGACGCAAGAGAAGTCTCGACTTCAAGCAGAGACCGAGGATTGTAGTGCCAGGCAATGTCGAATTGAAGCGGATGAAGAATCAGAAAAAGAAATATGGTAAGCCGCTGGCTTAACAAGTTTCCGGCAGGAAACTAACTCAAGATTGTCACGCCCGCCATCATACGCTGATACGATCCACCTGAACAGCTTTGTTGAGCCTGCATCTTGCGGTTTTTTTTGCATAGCGGTCGCCAGAGGCGGAAACATCTCGTTGCTTCTTATTTTTCCGTTTGAAATCGGGTAAATTGGGAATAGTAGCGCATCATTTCAATCGAAGACGACGAGAATCATGCTATCTCATCTTAGCTTCAATCGCACCGAGTTTGCCGGCTCACTTGGTGACTTGGGCACTCTTCTGCCTCTGGCTGCCGGACTGATCGTAATCAATCAGCTCGATCCCACGGGTATATTCTTTACCATAGGCCTCTTTTATATTCTCACTGGATTGTACTTCCGGGTTACCTGTCCGGTGGAGCCGATGAAAGTTATCAGCGGTTACGCCATAGCAATGTCTCTCTCAGCAGTCCAGATTCAGGCCTCATGTTTCTGGGTGTTTGTTATTCTGCTGGTGTTTGGTCTGACCGGTCTGATAGATGTGATCACCAGATTTATCTCCAAAGCGGTTATCCGAGGAATTCAGCTTACCACCGGTATCCTGCTCCTCACCCAGGGAGTGCATCTAATGCTCGGCAGCTCCAAGTTGCAGCTGGTGCAGGGAACCGCCGAGCCATATCTGCAGGTTCAGTCGATTGGCTATCTACCGATCGGAATGCTTCTTGGGCTTGGTCTTGGTCTGCTCTGTCTTGTGTTGTTGGATAACAAGCGATTACCGGCCGCCGTGGTGGTTATTGGTGCGGGTATGTTGATTGGCCTGCTGGCAGGAAGCCGTCAGGGATGGGAGGATCTGACGGTGGGACTGAACCTGCCGGCTCTGCTGCCTTATGGTTTACCGACTGCGGCTGATTTCAGCTTTGCCCTGATAATTCTTATTCTTCCCCAGATCCCGATGACCATTGCCAACGCGGTGATTGCCAACGCCGATCTTTCCAGCCAGTATTTCGGTAACAAAAGCTCCCGCGTCACTCACCGTGGGCTATGCATAAGCATGGCCTTGGCGAACGCCACTAGCTTTTTCCTGGCAGGGATTCCCCTCTGTCATGGAGCTGGGGGACTGGCATCGCGCTACCGATTCGGCGCCAGAACCGGGGGCTCGAACCTGATTATTGGCACCATATTTTTATTAATTGCGATAATTTTCGGAAGACACACGCTGATCCTTGTCCACCTACTGCCGCTCTCAGTACTTGGCGTGCTGCTGGTTTTCGCTGGAATTCAACTGGGGCTGACGGTCATAGATATGCACACCCGCAAAGAATTTTTCGTCATCCTGCTGATTGTCGGTATCACCCTGGCAGCCAATCTGGCGGCCGGATTTGTGGTAGGTATCCTGATCGATCGATTGCTTAGCCGAGACTGTTTCTCGATCTGAGAAACAGTTTTTTCGACCGAGAAGTGTTGTCTATGGCGGTTACTGTTTATAGATGATGGTGCCGACGTGCTCGCCGTTGAGTGCTTTGGTGATATTACCCGGAATCATACCGTTTATTACCTGCACATTTTCGATCACCTCGCTGTTCTGGATAATTTCCAGACAGGGGCGTTCCACCACCAGGTCATCCTGGTCCATGGCCAACAGATCGGAGGCACCTATTTCAGCAATGAATTCGGCGTCGGGATCTTTTTTGGGATCATTGGTGTAAAGCCCGTTTTCATCTTTAATGAAAAGCACCGTTTTCGAGCCAATCAGATCGGCAAGAATAACCAGCCCTACATCGGTACGGTGGATAGGGATTCTGCCGACTTTCGGTTTGATGGCGAAATAGTCGTAAGGCGGCATACCGTGCATCACCGGGATGATGCTTTCGGAGAAGTAAGTAGGCAGTTTGACGATATCACTGTGAGCGATTTTAACCCCACCCCACGGTGACAGAAGAGTGGCAATCATCAGGGCATTCTGTTCAGAGATCATGCTGCCGAATTTGGCAATTACCCCCGTGGGCATACCCATCTCCAGACCGATGGTGTAGATATGCCGACTCCTCGTGCCGCCACCGGTAGTGATGAGCATCTTGTGCTCCGCACGGTTAGTGACGATTTCCTTCAAAATGTCCGGCAGAGCCTTGACGCCGCGGTCACAGATTGACTGGCCACCGATTTTCATGATTTTGACGTCAGGGTAAAGCCGTTCCTGGGGGGCAATATCAAGGCTTTCTATGAATTCCTTGCTGACCAGGCTTTCACCCATCAGGGCACTTTTCACGTGCAGCCGTTTGCCATCCTTCTCTCGTACCAATGCCATGGTTCCCTCTCTTCCACGTGGTTCGAATTTCTACTTCCTGCTTTTGCTCTTTTTGTCCCTTCTCAGTTCGACCAGTTTAGCCTTGGTTTCTTTGGCCAGCTGTTCCAGTTCTTTTCTGCGGAAATGATCCGCATAGATCTTCAGATCAATGTCACTTGCCGCAACGACTCTAAAACGCGGGGTCATCTGACCTTCTTTTGATTTTACCCGTTCTCGATAGAATATTTTGCCTGCCATGCAATCCTCCAGAGAGTTTGTGTGTTGGGGTGTGAAAACACCACCTAAACCATAGGTTCAAATGATCGGATGGCAAGCAAGTGCGAAAAACTTGAAGCGACAGAAATACCACCTGCAGCTCAGCTGTTATTATGGGTCGTTCTTGGTCGCCATAGTGTGTTCGATGGTGGTAGCTCAGGAAAATGTCTACAGTGTGCCACTTTTGAAAATCTCCTGATAGTGGATCTATCGAGAGACCGAGGTTTAAGATTCAGACATATCAATATAAAAATGATCATATGAATACTATTATCAGCATTGACGACACCGATAACCCGGATAGTCCCGGCTCAGGTCAACTGGCCGAAGATCTGGTCCAGGAACTGATCCAGTGTCGCCTTATCACCGAGGCGTCAGGCATCAGCCGGCATCAATTGTTAATTCACGATTTGGTGCCCTATACTTCCCACAACAGTGCCATGTGTTTCATAGTAGGTACTGACCAGAATAAAAATTCGGATCTGATACCCTTCTGCCAGGAATTTCTACGTCTTCGATCTGCCCAAGGGTCGGATCCCGGACTATGTGTGACAGACGAACACAATGCTGTTGGCTCAGAGCTTCTGATTGATTTTGGATTGCGGGCCAAACGCAGTGTCCTGAGCAAGCAAGCCGCTTACCAGACAGCTGAGCAGGCAGGCGTTCACCTTTCAGAACATGGGGGCAGCGGTGACGGGGTGATTGGAGCACTGGCTGGAGTCGGTTTGCGTCTCTCAGGTTATGACGGCAGAATTAGAGGATGGAAAAAAACCGGTGAAGCGGGCAGGACGATTACCATAGAGAAATTGTGCGCGGTACTGGATGTGCCGTGGGCTGTCGATGATACCGGGACACGGCTGCCTGATGATGGCAAGGTCACCATCAGTGATGAGAGGATTAAGACGGTACTGCACGATCATTGTGCGGTCATCCCACTGACCAGAGCGGAGCACGGGGCACTTGACTGGGCCACCCTCAGTCCTGCCGAATCCAAACGTTATTAGCAGCTGGCACTGCGACTAAAAAAGACTACGGTTCGACAATTGCCAGGGCTTCGATTTCCACCAGCACATCTTTGGGAAGTCGCTCAACGGCCACACATGAGCGGGCGGGCGCAGTGGTGCCGAAGTAGTGCTGGTAAACTTCGTTGAAAGCGGCGAAGTCGTTCATGTCGTGAAGAAAGCAGGTGGTTTTTACCACCTCGCCTAGACCTGACCCGCCGGCTTTGAGAACTGCTGAGAGGTTATCAAGCACTTGCCTGGTCTGGGTGGTAATGTCGTTACCTACGATATCACCCGTCTGGGGATCAAGCGGAATCTGTCCCGCGGTAAAAATCATATTGCCATGCCGAATTGCCTGGCTATAGGGACCAATGGCGGCAGGGGCCTGATCGGTTTGGATTTTTTTATACATAGCGGTTTCTTTGAGAGATTGCTGAAATAGTAAAGTTCTGTTTCGTCGATCGGTAATCACTTTGTTGATTCCAACCACAAAACCTCAGGGTTGTCATTCGAAGGTATATACCGCTCGACAACAAATGCAAGATCTAATACCAGCGTTCAGTGGCGAATCGCTGATGAGTGTTGGCCACCAGAGAAAAATTTCCCCCAGTATCCAGTTCTTATCTAGCTCTGCTTGCTGCTTTTTCAGCCAGCGGTTATCATGACTGTCGTTGATTTTAACTCCAGAGAATTTCCATCATAAGAATGTCCTGGGATCTGCTAGGTCGCACCAGGGAGGAATTTTTGTTGTCTTTGATGAGGATCGTACCTTTTGCAACTGTCAGAGATAATAGAAGCAAGGTCCAAGAGAGTAATGTCTTTGAAGAGCATGGCTGAAATCTTGTAAGTCTAAAATAGAAACAACTACCCAGAGAAAATACGTGGTATGGAAAAACAATTAAGGGAAGTTGACCTGTTTGTTCCGGGCAGGATTTGTCTGTTTGGTGAACATTCTGACTGGGCCGGCGTCTATCGGCGCATCAACTCTAAAATCGTTCCAGGCAATGTTGTTATCTGCGGCACCAACCAGGGGATATACGCACGCAGCAAACCCCATGATTCACGATTGATTATCAGGTCCTGCATAACCGAGGGAAATGATCCGGAATATCTCGACATCGAGATGAACAAGGATCGACTCAAAGAGGTGGCCGAGTCAGATTCCATCTTCTGCTATGCCGCCGGTGT
>JBPCUV010000163.1:0-7946 GCA_051010975.1 Desulfocapsaceae bacterium | reverse complement strand
AACACGATACTTCTCCTTCTTACGTAACTCTTTGTAATCCTAAGATTATGCCATTCCCTGAAAACCAATGAATGCCAGTGCCATAATGCCTGCAGTGATCAGGGCTATCGAAGTTCCCTGCAGAGATTTCGGTACAGCGGAAATCACCAGTCGTTCACGAATGCCGGCAAAAATAATCAGGGCCAGACCGTAGCCGACAGCACTCGTTGATGAGAAGACCAGCATCTCTAAAAAACTATATTCTTTCTTGGCAACCAGTAAAGCAACACCCATTACTGCGCAATTTGTGGTGATAAGCGGCAAGTAGACACCAAGCGCATTGTAGAGCACTCTGCTCTGCTTCTTTAGGATGATCTCTACCAGTTGGACAAGTGAGGCGATGATCAAGATGAAGCTCAGCGTCTGGAGGTATTCCAGGTCGTATGGTTTGAGTATATAGGTGAATACAGACCAGGTGAAAATCGCTGCCATGATGGTAACGAAAACAACAGCCATGGCCATTCCCAGGGCCGTTTCCAGCTTCTTGGAAACACCAAGAAACGGACAGTTTCCGAGATACTGGGCCAGTAGAATATTGTTAACAAAGGTGGCAGAGATGGCTAGTAAGAAAAGATCCATGAGTTTTTCCTTTATCCCTGAATGAATTTCTCCCCACGCCAGCGGGAGAAAAGATTCTGAAGTGCGAGCATGATACCAATGGTGACAAATGCCCCCGGTGCTGAGACAAGAAACGTCATAGGCTCAAACGATTCTCCGAATACCGGCATGCCAAACCATGACCCCGCTCCAAAAATTTCTCGAATCGAGCCGATGAGCATCAAGGACAGAGCATAACCGGCGCCGACACTGAGTCCATCAATCATGGAGAGCAAGGGTGGATTCTTGGCTGCAAAACCTTCGGCTCGGCCGAGGACGATACAGTTGACGACAATAAGGGGAATATAGATGCCCAATTGCTGTGAAAGCGGGAAGAAGAAAGCTTTCATAAGAATCTCAACAATAGAAACAAGCGTTGCGATAATTACAATATATGAAGCGATTCGAACCTTGTTGGGGATCACATTTCTCAGGAGGGAAATAGCTCCATTGGAAAGGGTTACGACAAATGCCGTGGCCAACCCCATCCCCAGACCGTTCTCCGCCGACATGGTCACGGCAAGGGCAGGGCACAGTCCAAGTACCAGACGAAAGGGCGGGATGCGCTTCCACAAACCGGCTGTCAGTGTATCAAGGTATTTATTTGCCATAGTGATTGGTCCTCTTAAAGCTCTGCTATCTGCTTGAGAATTTCATCTCTCTTGTCTTCCACAAAAGCCAATACATCGTTAGTACCATTAACGGCTGCTCGGGAAGTAGTGGATGCCCCGCTGATCGCATCGATGACACCACCGTCGGCGGTTATCGCTACCGGTTGGTCTATAGGAAGCCCTTTCCACTGACGGCGGAAACCAAGCTCTTCAATTCGAGCTCCCAATCCGGGCGTTTCAGCGTGGCTCACCGCCTCCATTCCGGTTAACTTGTTATGGACCAGATCAACACCCACCATGATCGTAAGATCACCTCCGTATCCACCTTTGCTAATCGCTTCCACGGCAAGCCGGGAAACGATATCATCGTCCTTGAGAAAAAAAACGGGGACATTCCCGTTCTCGCCGAAGACAACGATCTTGTTTCCCAACACTTCTTCGGCGGGTTTGTTTAAAAGCCGCTCAAGGGCCGGTCCGCGAACGTAAAAATCGGTCTGCTTGTTGACATACGGGTCAAGCAAGTAGTTGGCAGAGGTAAGTGCCGCAGAGCATACTCCGGCAATCAGAGAAAGCACGACAACCATACGCGTAAGCTCAGACATTTCCAGCTCCCTTCGTTCGCGGTTTGATCATGTCCAGCAGTGGTGCACAGAGGTTGGCCAAAAGTACGGTATAGGCAATGCCGTCGATATGGTTGGAATACCCCCGGATAAGGATAAGCAGTATTCCCGCCAGTAGACCGTAGAGGAAGAGCGGAGTGTTGTTTACCGGCGAGGTAGTGTGATCGGTGATCAAAAAGAGTCCCATGAATACCGTCCCCCCACTCAAGATGTAAAATATCGGTGAAGCAAAAGTGGCCGGATCAGCGATGTGCAGTATGCCTGCAGTGGCCACGATCCCAAGTAGAAAACCGGTAGGGGCCTGCCACTGTATCTCCCGCATCAACAGCAGCAACAGTCCGCTAAACAGGATGAAAAACACCATCCCGTTGCCTGTCCCTGCCACTTGATAGCCAAACAGCAGGTCATACCAATCATATTGTTCTGCCCCCGCTGCTCCTATCGATTTCACCAGTCGTAAAGGCTCGATCATCGTTACCGTCCAGTCCATATCCTTCAGGGCAGAAGTGTAATCCATGCGTGCAGGCCACGATAGCTGCAATACGGCAATGGCCAGTACTGCCGGTTGTACCGGGTAGGCCCCGACTCCGCCAAACAGCTTTTTACCGACAACCACCATCAGGAAGCAGCCGATCATGATCAGCCACCAAGGTACATTCAGTGGTAACATGAATGCCAGCAGGAGAGCCAAACTGACGCTGCTCCAGTTGGAAGTTAAGTCACGGGAGGGGGCGAATTTTTCGGATAAGAAATCAAATAGTACTGAAAAACAAACACAAAGCCCGAATACACGAAGAACTGCAGGGCCAAAAATAAAAAGGCTTCCCGCCATTGCGGGTACAAGGGCGATAACCCAACGCTGATAAATTTCCGCCAGACCGGTCCCCAGCCGATAGTGCGGTCCAACAGCAACATCGAGCATGTCGGCGTTAGTCTGCGATGCTCGTTCAAACATTTTTAGTTCTTTCATGAAATACCTCCTGCGGCCCAGGTGAATCTCTCACCGTGTATCATCTCATGATTGCAGAAGTGAAGAAGCTGCACAATGGGACGCTGGGCTGGACAAACATAGGCACACAAGCCGCACTCGTGACAGGCTTCGGGGTTGAGGCTTTTGGCCGATTCAATCTGACCGAACTCAACCATTCGGTTAATCAGGTGCACCTGGATACTGACCGGACAGATCCGGGCACACCTGCCGCAGTTGATGCATGGGGCAATGGAGTCGAAGGGGGCGGTGTCTCCGGCGATCAGGTGTATGCCGTTATAGTAAGTAATCGGTGTCTGGTCGGTAAACTGGGCAACACCCTTCATGGGGCCGCCAATCACCGGTCGGGTGTAAGCAGATATTTCAAGTCCCTGACTGGCAAGGATATGTCTCATTGAACAGCCCAGCGGGAAACGGACGGTCACCGCCTCAGCTATATCAGAGCCGCTGATGGTAATGCATTTATGGGTGAGCGGAGCCTTGCCGTCCAATGCATCAACAATGGCCAGCAGGTATTCAAGGTCGAGAACCGCAATACCATTATTACGGTAGCTTTCCCTGTTGGGAATCCTGTAGCCCAGGATTTTTGCGACAACTTCCCGTTCAATGCGGTCGAAGTATGACTCTGACAGGAAATGCAACTCAACTGGTTCGCCGAAGAAGGACTCTGCCCATGACCTGAATGATTCCGGCAAGGTCAGACAGATCCTGGCGCTGGGCAGTAGTCTGCCGACCTGTTCCAGCCCCTTTGCAACTTTCTCCCGCTGCTGATCAAGGAGAAGCTGGGACGTAAGTACGGTCATCTCCTGCCGTACACCGGTGATGATAGCGGTCTCAATATTGGGTAGATCCGTCACCTTATCCTCGCGCCACTCTCGACCTGACAGGGTCCAGGGGGGAGCAACGCCTGCGGCCCGCATGCGCATCATCGCCTCTTCCAGGTTTCCGGGAGGTACCGGGCCATCGAACATTTCGTCAGGAGTCATAGGTTCACCCCCATCGTTGTCAATGATAATGGCGGGGGAATGCACGGACTGGGCCGTCCAGACCGAGCTAAGCTCTCGTACCTTTCCACTGATCGAGGCTATTACCGAGTTTCCGTTCATCGACTTGGCGACGGGCTGTCCCTTTCTGACCGAGTCTCCAGCTTTCACCGTTGGCAAATAATGCACTTGACCGGGATATTCGAGTGGTAACACCACGTAATCCGGGTCGTCCACTTCCCTGATGACAGGATCATATCCGGTCAGGTCAGGCAGTGCTGATTTTTTTAGAAAATTTAAAATTTTTCGCATGAAAGAAAGGTCCTCATCGTAAGTGGCAAGCGCTGCAATTCACCGTTCCATCGCCATTGGCAAACCTTTTGGCGGCTGCCTCAAGATGGCAGCTCGTGCAGTTTGTATGGTAGACCTCGGCCAGCGAGCCGGGCGCATGGCAGCCAAGACAAGAATGATCTTCAATCTCAAGTAATTCATCGTGCTCCATCATATCAAGATCATAATCGTCATCATGACACTGAGAGCAATCGACCGTACGTGCTTCTTCGTCCTGTGTGTCAGGGTGGCAGCTCCTGCACGAAGCAGCGCGGTCATCGTCAGCTACCTGCTCATGACAGGTGGAGCATTCCCTGCCATGGTATTCCTTTAATTCGGCATGTTCAAAATCAACAGGCTCAACCTCGTCGTCGTGACATTCCTCGCAGGATGTCACTTGCATAGAACCGTAAAGATCGTGATGGCAGGCGGCACAAGAATCAGCCGCTTCAGCGTGTTTGGTGTGGTCGAAAAGCACTGAACCCGCCGTGTTTTCAAGGTAAAATCGATCTTTTGCAGCCGGCTCATTAGTGACTATGCTGCCGAATACAGCTGCTGCCACCGCGGTAATCACGGCGACCGTCATAGATAGAGTCCAGTTTTGGCGACCCTGGTTTTTACCACTCATGACTATCCCTTAAAATAAGTCGTTCATTGTCTTCTTCGCTCATCGTATACCAGCGACAGGAACGGCGCACGCAGAAGATAACTGACAGCTTAATGGAATCTTGTACTGAAATATGGATTTTCACCATCCTGCACTGGTCCTGCTTACAAATCTGGTTTGGCTCTATAAGTGAAATATTACAGTGGGGGCAGTAAACATTAGCCAGTTCCTCGTCATCATCCACTTGAATGGTGCTTTCCCGATCCAGGACATTGAGGTATGGCGACACACGGCTGATTCCCTCTTCCCCTCTCTGGTTGACTATACGAAAAACTGCCTTGCCATCCTCGTTCAGTCCTTCACCGCACCCGGGACACCAGCAGTTCAGGTAGGTATCACGCTTGATATTAGATCGTTCCATCAAAGGCTGGGAGTCCCAAACCTCTTCTTCCCAACGAGCCGGTTTATCGGAATTTCGGTCTTTCATCACAACCTCCTAGAAGATGATGCTCTCCACTCAATTATTGGGTGCTCTCTACTACTACACTTTACCTACGCCTACAATGCTACACTGTCGTATTATTGCACCATTTTATCCAGATGAAAAGTGACAGGCCAACACCCTGATGAGAGCTTGAGGATCACTTAACTACTCAGGAATAAAAATATTATAGCTTGCTTTAGAAAAAAACTGATTTTCTGAACCTCACATTTTAAAAGTGGACAGAAAGGCCAAATTTCAGAGAAATAAAAGGCCTCAGATAATTGCGGATGGGGTTCTTCAAGAATATGCTTTCTTGGTAAAGCTTCCGACTTTTATTGATCTTTCAAGAAAGCAAAACTCGGATCGATTTGAAGGGCAATGAGTCAATCATCGATACTTGGGAAAGTCGAGAGTAGATCTCAACACTATCATTGTCTGCCAAAAGTTTACGCTGAGATTGAAAATGTGAACAATCTTGCTGAAATCAGTTGGGATAGATAGGAATTGAGTGGCACCATTCTTTACTTCATCGACAATGATACACATCTGTAGTGGTAAATTATCAACACATATTGTCGAACTGTGATCCATGAAGTTGTTCTTTTATTCCATCGCCATCCCCATCGGTGTGATGTTATCACCTGAGACGCTAGTGCTGCTTGGCAACAGTGCTGGATACAATGGGACGATCTTTTTTTTGTCCGTGGCGACCGCTGCCGTGGTCTCCTGTATGTGTGCATATTGCATATTTTATCCTGGGAGGCAGGCCCAGGAAGGAAATGAGTTGTCTCTAATGGCCAAGGTTATTGGCAGGATTCCCGCTGCTGCCCTTGTTCTCTCAGCCCGACTTTCAGTGACCCTGCTCGTGGCAACGAGCGTCTTGGTTACCGCAGGTTTTGCTTTTAATGAGATCTTTCTCTATTGGTTTCCCAACTTCGGATTTGCGTTTCTTCTCCTTGGTTGCATTCTTGTCTGTAATGTCATTGATACATCATGGGCATCCAGGTTCCAACTGCTCCTCATGACTTGTACCCTGTCAAGTTTTTCAGTATTGCTCGTCGCAGGACTGTTTTCCTCGCCTCCGGCGAATGTTTCGGCTCAGGCAAGTGAGCTTACCAATCTGGCTGCTGCATCTGGAGCTCTTTTGCTCTTTCTTGGATTTGATCTCATCACCAATTCGCAGGTAAAGAACAAACTAATACCATCAGTAGCGGCTATCTGTACCATATTTACACTGTTTATTTTATGGGGCACAGTATCAAGGGCGTACGTGCCCTCTGCCGCACTTATCGAGTCGACGCTGCCCCATATCAAGGCAGCCAGAGCAATCATGGGGCAGAGCGGTCGGCTATTAATGGGTGTGGTTGTTATCTGCGGGGCAACAGCAGCTGTTAACGGACTGTTTCTCTATATGGGCAAGACGGCAGGCAACCTTGCCGGTCAAGAAGTGATACCAAGGTTCAAGGGAGAACAAACACTGCATCGTCTGACCAGTATCCTGATGTCTGTCATCATCGGTATTCTTATGATGTCAGGTCTCGCAGGTGAAGATAAACTTTCCATTTACTATCGTGGTGCCCTCGTGCTGTGGCTGTTATTGCTTATTTTTCGTTGCTTTACATCAGCCTATCTGCATTCATCCAGCAAGAATTTCTCGGGCGTCGCCTTCACTACCGGCTGTATGATTGGGCTTTTGAGCATTCTATTAGTAGCTACCGCGGAGTACACTAAGGAACAGTTCATTTTTTGCCTGCAAGTATATATTTGTGCCTTACTGTTAATGTTAATTTGGCCTGGGATGAGCAAATTATTTCCAGCAATAAATAGATACTCTGATAAGGAGAGAGACTCATGAAACAACTTATTTTGTTGTTCACCTTTATGATAACCTTTGGAGCGGCAGCAAATGTCTGGTCAGATGACTTGATTATGGACAAGGACGCTCTCAACGCCATGCTGGCGGCACCCGATCTGGTTATTCTTGACGTTCGCACTGGAAAAGATTGGAGCTCGAGTGAATTCAAAATCAAAAGTGCAGCGCGGGCCCCAGCTGCAGAATATGCAGACTGGTCTGTATCTTACTCCAGGGATAAAACTTTAGTTCTTTATTGCGCTTGACCGAACGAAGCCACCAGTGCCGGTCTGGCACGGAAATTACGTGGTGACGGTTTTACCAAGGCTTATGCGCTGAAAGGTGGATGGCGCGAATGGCAACGCAACAAGTTTCCGGTCGAAGAAAAATAATTAACCAGTAGTCATCCCGGAACTGTGGAAGAGGTTTGCTGATCAGGTCAAGATTATTTTATTCTCCATATTTCAGATATCACTGGCTCAGGGCCACGTTGAAAGATACTCTGGGAAAAGTAGGAATAATCGTGATCTGATTAGCCAACATAGATGTCGAAGAAACTCAGGAAGAATCGTAAATTCAATTATCTGCCTTTCTTATAAACCTTACCCATAGAAATCTTCTCTTGAATCCACTCATCTTTCTAAGATTATTTTGTTAATGATCTCTTCCACCTCTTTGGGAGGTAAACAACTTCCATTTTTCCGTGGAGATCCACCGATGATATCACTTCCACCCCATTGATTTTCAGCTGTATCAAGGTTTTCTATTTCGTTCAAAGTTTCACAGATTTTTACCAGTGGGAACGTTACGTATGGCGACATTTTGCCAAGGACAT
>JBPCUV010000162.1:0-9778 GCA_051010975.1 Desulfocapsaceae bacterium | reverse complement strand
AGCGGTGTCCATGCCGCGGTTGAGCTGCAGAATAACCAGGCCACACATTCTCCACATGCTCGTCCTTGCAGGCCATGAGGCAGCTGTTGCAATCCTGGCATGTAGAGACATCTATAACCATAACCCACTGTTTCATTGTTCCCGTTCTCCTTCTTCGGTTAATCGCGATTTATCAGATCCATTTTTCTAGTAGATCTCATAGGCGCCGCCATCCCACTTCTCAACCTCTAGCTGCGCGGTATTCGGCGACATGCCGCAACCATATTTAGACATGTAGCGATCCGGGGTCAAGATGTTCACACACCCGCCGCGATCAGCAGACTTTCCAGGTGCTCCAAGCGGATCATACACCGCACACGACTCATAGGAATGCACCGTTCCCGGCTGCAACCGCTCTGTGACCTGGGCACAGAGAATAACGGACCCGCGATCGTTGAAGGCACGGATGAGTTCGCCATCCTTAATTCCCCTGGCTTCCGCATCAACAGGGTTCATTCTCATAATCCAGTAATAGTAGCCGTCAATCAATACACGGTGATCCTTTATGTCCATCATGAAGCTATCCTTGCCGTCCCCCATCGTATGAAAGGTGAAACGGGGGTGTGGAGAAAGCATGCCGAGCGGGTACTTCTCGGCCAGCGGGCTATGATGGCTCTCCCAGGCCGGGACATAGGTATGCATTGCCGGACGGTATTCATCTTCATACCCCTGGCTTTCAAAATTCTTTATACTGGTGGCAATAAATTCCACCTTTCCAGTTGCAGTCTGAAGACCCTTCTGGTCAATCTGGTTGTTGAGCCGCGGACCCCAGTCAGGCGTATCCTTTTTACGGCCATCGGCAAACCATCTCAGAGCAACGGTCTTCTCTTGATCCTTGTTGACCGGGACGACAAAATAGCCCTTCTGTTTGAACTCCTCGAAGTTCATATATTTGGGCATATCGGTCGCGTTATAATATTGCTCGATCCAGCCAAGCTCATCTTTACCTTCGGTAAACATCGGGCCAAAGCCGAACTTTTCGGCAAACATCGCATAGATATCGTAGTCTGATTTGGACTCGCCAAGCGGTTCGATGCATTTCTCCTGAAACGAAACAACACGGTGATTGCATTGAATAAATGTATCGGGAATATAGCCCGAACAATTGGCAAATTCGGAGATATCCCAACGCTCAAAGTTTGTACAGGCAGGGAGAATGATATCGGCAAACGGCGTCTCCCCCTCAAACCAGATCGACTGGCTGACCACAAACTCGAGATCCTCGGTATGGTACATTTTCGCATAGCGGTTCGATGCTGGCATTGTACCTATGTGCGGGCCGCCGTATTTCCAGTACATTTTGATTTTTGAATAACCAGGAGCCGGGTATTCATATTGATGCATCTGATGGGAAATATCCTGGCCGCAAAAGCCTTTTCCCGACCACTCAAATTTGCCATCCATGATACAGTCCGGGATTTTCAGGCGCGGAATATGCTGGCCGCTTGGTGTATTGATGTTGGATGAGGAGGGAAAAGAGGTCTTACAGTCAAACATTCTCCAGGCAAACTTGAATCCTGCGGCGGTGTTTTCACAGTCTCCGGAAATACCCCCCTCTGCATAACCCGGAAAGTAGAAGTCTGTATCGACGGGCACACCCTGAGTAGTGGACCAGATGTTAGAGCCGGGCTTACCCATTCCCTGCATTGTCGCCAGGGCGATCATCCCCCGACTCCATTCGATTCCGTGGGATCCGCGGCAGGCACCGCCCCATCCGCCAAGTCCGCCGGCGGCAAGATAGGTGTTCTTTTTCGCCCACTCACGGGCCAATGCTCGAATGTCACAGGCTGGACAACCCGTCTCTTTTTCCGCCCACTCGCAGGTTTTGGGAACCCCATCGGTCTTACCAAGGACATACTCAGCCCACTCGTCGAATCCATGCGCATGGGCTGCAACATACTCTTTGTCATACGTGTCTTCGGTCAGCCAGGTGTAGGCAATGGCAAAAGACAAGGCGTGATCGGTGCCGATTCTAGGGGAGAACCATTTATCACCGAGAAGGCCTGCGGTGTGGTTATAAAAAGGATCGATAAAAATCATCTTTACGCCGAGTTCCTTGAGCCAGAAGCGGCGTATGGTCGATTCATGGGCGGAGTAAATACCGCCGGTTGTTTCAGGGTCGCTGGACCAGAAAACGATCATTTCGGCATGGTTTAAGGCATCCTCAAGCAGATGGTACTGCTCAGGATTACCGAGACGCCAGCTGAATCCCCACATATGCATGCCGCCCCAGAACCAGCCCTCCCAACTGTCCGGGTTGTGGTCTGCGTAGGTAAAACCCAGCATATTCATAAATCGAAAATAAGTGGAGTGCCGGTATCCCACATTACCCCACAAATGATGCGAACTTGGGGTTGACAGAATCGCACTCGGTCCATGTTCACCACGGATCCTGTTGGCTTCGCTGACGACAATGTCTGCGGCTTCATCCCAGCTTATTCTCTCGTAGTCGGCCATGGGGTCGCCTTTGCTAAGGCCCTGCCCTCGATTCTGGATATTTCTGTTACCATCAGGATCGAAATCTTTCCGCTTCATCGGATACATGATCCGCTTGTCAGAATATATCATCGACTTAAACCCGGCTGAATACATAGCCAGGGTGGTCTTGCGGGGAGGCTTGAAGGTACGCCCCCGGGCCTTGATTTCCCAGGATGGGGCATCTGTTTCGTCAAAATCCATTGGAGTTATTCTGACAATCTTCCCGTCTTTCACATAAACAAAAACAGGGCCTCCGGTCGTTGAATTTGTCAGGCGGATTTCTTTTCCCATGTTCATCTCCAAGGTTTATCAATTACTGCGGAAAGTGCATTTGCCGTCATCAACAATTCCAGAAAAAATAGTCGACAAATTTCCGGCTGGAGGATTGTCAACCGGTGCTAGAGGGAGGAATCAAATCTACCCCTTTTTATGCTGAGAACAACATGGGCTGCCTGGAGATCAGAATTCAAGATCAGACCAAACCAGGCAACCCACGCCGGAGGAGACTTAATTCATGCGAGGCTTACATCGAGAAAAGCTCTCCTGTTTTAGGGATATTTGGATATGGTTCGTTATAGGTGATCTTGATTTCCCATGGGAATTTGCCGTCTCTTTTGTTCCATTGACCGCCGACCAGAGGCGTGCGACTGTAGTTCTCGTCATTGAATTTGATTTTCCCGACCATGGTATCGATATCGGTTTGAGCGATGGCCTCCCTGATGGCCTCCTTATCCAGACTGGCAGCTCTGGTTAGTGCATCGTAGGCGACCTCGAAGCCGGCATATTTGAAGCCAAGCGGCTGTGACCAGATCTTTCCAGTCTCCTTTGTCCAGTTGTCACAGAATTGCTGAGCCGTAACTCCGGAAAGTGAACTTTTAAATGGATGATGGGGGCTCCACCAGACTTCACAGGAGAGTCCATGTGCAAGATCTCCGCCGAGGGCTTCACAAACAGACGGAAATAGGACAGCTTTACCTATGGTCGCAACTTTTGGTTTAAAGCCGAGTCGCTGGCATTGTTTCCAGGCCGTGATAAAATCGGGCGGAATCAGGTTTGCCAGAAGAATTTCAACATTGTTTTCCTTCCATTCATTGATAAAGGGACTGAAATCCTGCAGGCCATATGGGAATCGGCCTTTATCAAAAAACTCGTAGCCCTTGTCCCCTCCCATTTTTTTAAATATGTCAGACCAGGCAACACCATCAGGATCATTAGCCATCAAGATGCCGACCTTTTTATTGGTCTCAATCTGGTCCCAGATACCGGTATAAACGGGAACGATGTCCTTTTCCACCGACCAGAAGGCATGGAACGCATACTTGTATGGGCCACCTTCCAGCCAGGGCTCCAGCGGGGAATCCAGTGAAATTGCCGGAATTTTAAAACGCTCGCAGATACTTGAGACGGGATTTACGGTGTCTGGAGTATGATAAAAAAGCATCAGATCTACTTTGTCTTTCAAAATCAGTTGTGACGCCACCTCGGCAGCTTTTGTCGGGCTGCTCTGGGTGTCGACACTTTTAATCTTGATCGGCAGTTTCTTTCCCAATTCCTTGATGAAGATACCACCGGCTTTGTTGATCTCATTAACTGCAATATCATCAGCCCAAGGTGTTCCTTCACCAAATCCGGCAAGCGGTCCGGTGGCCGGGTTGGGCCGGCCTATCAGGATATGGTCTCTCTTGGCCGCAGCAGCAGGTTTAATAAAAGTTGGGAAATTACTTGCCGCAATAACGGTTCCGGCAGTCACCGCCGATTTTTTCACAAACTCCCGCCTGTTCATCGCAGTCACATTTTTTTTCACTTTTTTCTCGTCCATTTCTTCTCCTCTTTCTGAGATTTTCAGTTTGGGAAATAGACCTCACATGGGCTCCTCAGAAAACAATCGGCGTGGAGACAAAAGCTCAAAACCGGTTTTTTCCTGAAGGGTGCCCATTATTCCCTTTGGGGCTACCAAAATGATAATAATTGCAATGATACCAAGTAGTAAAAGACTTATATGCCCGTATTCCGAAAGATATTGCGACAAAAGCACAAAGATAAACGAGCCAACTATAGGCCCCTCTATAGTGCCGATCCCTCCGATGATAACGATGAACACAAGATTAACGGTCCAGTCCATAGCAAATGCTTTATATGGCTGGATGAATATCTGAAATACGTACAATACTCCGGCAGTTGTGCCGGTGATAAAAGCGGCCACCAGGAAACAGAACAGCTTTGAGCGAAAGATCTCAACTCCCATCGAGGAAGAAACCGCTTCATTATCCCTCATTGCCATCAATCCCAGTCCGATTTTAGATCTGAGTATGAGATACACGGCAGCAAGAGAGACAACCCCCATCGTCAATGCGGCATAATAAATCATTGTCATTGAAGGAGGATTGGGTGGTTTGACGAAGAGGCCTGATCCATATTTGACATACTCCCAGTTACTGAACCAGAGCATCAGAATTTCAGCAAAAATCCAGGTTCCGATGGCAAAGAAAATGCCGCTCATCCTGAAAATGAAAAGAGACATGAAAAGAGCCAGCAGCACGGAAGTCACCCCGCCGGCCAGGATACTGAGCCAGATGTTGATATTGTAATAGCTCGTTGTAACCGCCATCGTGTAGCCGCCAAAACCTATGAACGCCTGTTGTCCGAGTGACAGTAATCCGGAATAACCGGTCAAAAGATTCCACATTTGGGACAGGCTGGCATAGAGACAGAATAACATTCCCATCAGCAGAACATAATCCGATCCCCATACCGGAACCGTTGCTAATAAAAAGAAGATGGTTCCCAGTACAAACCAGCGATATTTAAAAGGTTCCCGAATCATTTTATGCCTCGTAAACTCCAGTACTTAATGAGCCTGTCCAAACAGCCCCTGCGGTCTTACTGCCAGGATAATCAGCAACACCGCGTAACCAATAAGAAGCTGATATCCCGGTCCGGTAAAATGAGCTCCTAAAAGCTGTGCCTCCGCCAGAATTATACCTCCGATGAATGCACCTCTCATACTCCCAAGACCGCCTATGATGATAACTCCAAACGAGATAATCAGATATTGCGGCCCCGTATGAGGATAAAACGTAAAGGTCATGCCGACCAAAACTCCTGCGATAGCCGCCGTAATCATCGCAATTCCCATTGCGATGGCAAAAATATTTCTGGTATCGATTCCCATCAATCGGGCTGCACCCACATCGTCTGATGCGGCTCTGATTGCCTTACCCAAAAACGATTTGTTGTAGAAAAGTCTGAGGCAAAAAATGACCAGGCAGCCGATGATGAAATCGACAAGGTACAGAACAGGCAGATGGATATTGCCCCATTGTATCGTTTTCACCGAAATTTCGGTCATGATCCCTTTGGCATCAGGAGTAAAAATGAGCAGAAGAAGATTCTGCAAGATGATCGAGACTCCAAAAGCAACCAGCAGAGGAGGTTCCATCTCTTTTCCCAGGACCCGGTTCAACAGATATTTCTGAATTGCAAAACCGACAGCAAACATGATCGGAACAACAAAGATCAGTGACACAAAGGGATTGATGCCGAAGTACGTTACAAGCGCAAGAGACAGATAACTGGAGAGGATCATCAGGTCGCCGTGGGCGAGATTCACCAGTTTTACGATCCCGAACATTGTGGTGAGTCCCAGGGCAATTACGGCATAGAGGCCACCCAGGAGAAGTCCGTTAATGATCGGTTGCAGCAAAGCTTCCATTTCTACTCCATTGACACCGCGATATTTAGCCTACCTTTACCTGTCTACTACATGCCAAAATATGCCTTTTTGACTTGCTCCTCACCAAGCTCTGCAGCCTTGCCTTCCAAAGCCATCTTCCCCTCCAGCATCACATAGGCATAATCAGCAAACCGCAGACTGCGCTTTACATCCTGCTCTACCAGGGCAATGGTGATGCCCTCCTGGCTGATCACCTCTAACTGTTTGTAGATACTTTTGATTACAACCGGAGCCAGGCCAAGAGAAATTTCATCGCATAACAACAGTTCCGGTTCAGACATCAGTGCCCGACCAATGGCAAGCATCTGCTGTTCTCCACCGCTTAGGGTTATGGAACTCTGGTTTCTTCTATCTGACAAAATGGGGAAAAGATCATGTATCTTTTTGATATTTTCTTCTATGTTCCCGCGTGCTTTGGGGGTGTAGGCCCCGATAACCAGATTGTCATGCACGGTTAAACGAGGAAACACCCGTCGCCCTTCAGGAACAAGGGCTATACCTTTGCCTACGGCCTGATGCGGCCCGATATCATTTAGCCGATCGCCTTTAAACTCAATTGTTCCGTTAGCCGGAACATTCTGTCCGGCAATTGTGTACATCAGGGTAGACTTGCCGGCCCCGTTCGCTCCGATGATCGAGACAATATCTCCCTTTTTAATTTCCAACGAGACATCCCATAAGGCATGGAAATCTCCATAGAATACGTCGATGTGCTCAACTTTTAAAATCGACTCAGAAGACATCAGTCGCCCTCTCCCAGATAGCTTTCCATAACCAGCTCAGAATTCATCACCTCTTCCGGAGATCCACTGGTTAAATAACTTCCCTGAGTAATTACGAGTAATCTGTCAACACCTTTCGCCATGGTCATCAGGATGTGCTCAATCCATATGATAGAGACGCCGCGATCATTGATTTCTCTTACAATACCAAGAACTTTTTCGGTCTCGGCCTCGGTCAGGCCGCCGGCAATTTCATCCAAAAGTATCAACTTGGGATCTGTCGCCATCGCCCTGCCAAGTTCAAGTGCCTTCCGATTCAACAGAGGCAGTCCACCGGACAACTGATTTCTCTGTTCAAAAAGTCCGACAACATCGAGGATCTCTTTTATGCGATCCTTTGCTTTACTCTCACTGATCCGTCCTCCATGAACCGCACTGACCAGTAGATTCTCATATACGGTCAGTTTAGCAAAAGGCTGGGGGATCTGATACGTTCTGCCTATTCCTTTTTTGCACCGTTTCGAGGCTGACGCATTGGAGATGTCTTCACCTCTGAATTCTATTTTTCCTTTATCCGCCAGAAACGCTCCTGAAAGCAGATTAAAAACAGACGTCTTACCTGCACCATTCGGCCCCATCATGCCGAGGATCTCTCCCTGCGCCATGGAAAAGGAAAGATCATCCACGGCGGTTACTTTGCCGAAAGATTTTGTAAGATTTGATACTTTTAGTATGTCAGTCATAAAAATCAGCTTTAGGAGAGCAATCCTGCTTTACAAAAACAACTCCTTACCGCCTCACAATTATTGTTATCGCAAGTTAACTCTATTCTACAATCCTTATCAGAAACAATTTCAGTTAAACTATTAACATCAAACTATTATGGTCCCGAGATTAAGGCTTTTCGTTAAGTCCACTTCAATCGTCTGAGCACTCCGTGATTCCGGCTGCAACTCCACCATGTATTCACCACTATTTTGCGGCAGCCCTTCAAACCTGAAATCTCCGAACACGTCTGTAATACACTCCTGAAGTAACTCCCCACCTTTATGGAGCTTCACCACAACTCCTTGAGCACAGTCAACGACATCGTTAAGCTGAACGGCCGCACTGCCGGTTATAAACTCTTTGTTAAACCGGTAAAGATTATTGTAGTAAACATTGGGTCTGGTACCTTTTTCAGGGTGAAGCTGTTCCAGCCCCTCTGCTTCGACCAGTTGCTGAATCTCATCATCTTCCAGAGATACAGCTCTTAAAGCCCCGGTAAAACAGGCCTGGGCACAACGAGGCTGAGCCCATCCATCATCGAGGAGATGGGCGCACATGGTACATTTCTGTGGGACATTCTTTTCGTCATTCCAGAATATCACCCCGTATGGACAAGAAGCTATAAGGTCTTTTTTCCCTGCAGATTTTTCCGGATCAATCAGAACGATGCCATCTTCACGGCGGGTAATGGCCCCATCAGAAGCTTCAACGCAGGGAGCATCTTTACAGTGCATACAGGGTGTCGGCCGGTAGGCTACATCTATAAGAGGGTACTGACCTCTTTCTCTTCTGTGAACATTAATCCAACGATGGTCGTGCCTGGGCTGTGCCAGAGTGTACCCCGGCCAGTCATTCCCCTCATGCTCATCTTTACAGGCGATAAAGCAGTTATTGCAGTCCCAGCACTTGGCCACATCTATGATAAAGTACCATTGTTTCATGATACACCTTCCTCCTCATTCCATTTACACACTTCAATAAGACAGGAATTCCCTGCCATGGCATGGGATTTCTTCACCATCATCCGGCTTGGAGTCAGGATATTGATACAGCCACCAAGGTCAGTGGTGACGCCAGGTTTACCAACGGGGTCATACACAGCACATGACTCATACGAATGTATGGTTCCCGGTCGCACCCGTTCGGACACCTGGGCAGCACACACCACTGAACCACGATCGTTGTAGAGCTCAATCAGATCGTTTTCCTCAATCCCTCTCGCCTCGGCATCAGCCGAATTGATACGGGCAATCCAATAATAGCGGTCACCAACGAGCACCCGATGGTCTTTGATGTCGTTAATTACGCTGTCTTTGCCATCGCCCATGGTGTGAAAGGTAAATTTGGGATGGGGAGAAATCATCTGCAGGGGGTATTTTTCAAAAAGCTCTGCGGTGTTCGGGCCTTCCCAGGACTGCCGATATTTGAATACCGGTAAACGCTCCGGATCATCCGGATCAAAGCGTTTCAGGCTGGATGATTCGAATTCGATTTTACCGCTCTGGGTCTGCAGCCCTTTTCTGAAACCGTCGGTGTAGTCGCCCGGCAGAGGTGTGAGTTCGGGCGTGTCCTTGTGGCGGCCTTCGTAAAACCATCGGTAGGATACCGGATCCCTGCGGTTTTCCGGCAGCGGCGGAATCACGTAATAGCCCTTTTTAACGAATTTTTTCCAGGAAATAACGTGGGGCAGATCAGTCGCATCAAAATAGCGTTTACACCACTCATATTCAGTATTGCCCTCGCTGAAAAGATTGGCGATGCCAAGGCGTTTGGAAAGCTCGAGAAAGATCTGGAAATCCGACTTCGACTCGCCCAGCGGTTCAATGCATTTATGCTGCATCACCGCGATGCGGTGATTGCTCTGGGTGAATGAATGCTGGATGTAGCCGCCGCAATTGGCATGTTCGCCGATGTCCCACCTTTCGAAATTGGTGCAGGCCGGCAGAATTATATCGGCGAATTTTGTTTCACCTTCAAACCAGATAGCCTGATTTACGACACACTCCAGGCTCTCAGTTCTATACATGTTTGCATAGCG
>JBPCUV010000161.1:0-8135 GCA_051010975.1 Desulfocapsaceae bacterium | reverse complement strand
CTGAGTCTTCTGGACCAGATGCTGGCCATCTATCGTTCCACTCCGGGCTATGAAAAGTCCTACGAAATAGGTGTGTTGCTGAACAACACGGCCACGGTCTATCTGGTTGAGATGGAGACAGAAATTCTGACAGAAGAGGATGGCAGCAGGCCATCGATGCAAAAAAGTCTGGAAGCGGCAGCAGAATACACTCGTCAGGCCATCTCCGTCTATGAGGCCTGGATGGTGGACATGGGGTCGTTATCTGAGGAGCAGATCAGACAGAGAATTGGACCCTATTTCAGAGAAGACGACCCTGCTTTTGCGGGTATGGATGCCCAAAGGGTAATGGACAAACGGGTGGATATGATCCTTGATGCCCAGATAGAGACACCACGACGGCTATCGGTATCACTGAGCAACCTTGGCATGATCAACAGATACCAGGGAGATCTGGATGAGGCCAAGAAGAATTACGAAGCCGCAATTGAACTCTGGGACCGCAATTACACCGCCCAGGATAACCTGGCCATTCTGATGAATCAGCCGGTGCAGAAACGTTCAATGATATCACGGCTATTCCCACCCGAAAAAACCGAAGAGTAGATCTATCAATTTAATCTCCAGAACTGATGTATGGACGTCAGTTTTCGGTGTGAGATTTTGCCCCGATTTTTGATCAGAGTTGGGAGTTATAGGGGGCCATAAAGATCAGCGATTTCCTGGCATATCAAACCATCAAAGGCCAGGGCGGCCCAGTTTAGAGATACTGCAAGATGATTTTCCCACACCAGGGCATGACCCCTGATCAACTATGGAATCTCGTTAACCCGCTGCGTGATGATTCTGTCGTTTTATTCGGAAAGAATTTTGAACGACAGGTTTACCCGGGCTCTATAGATGGCAGCCTTGCCGTCCTCAATGATCATATCAAGCTTGACCACTTCGGCTATGCGAAGGTCCCTTAAACTCAACCCTGCTGATTTGATGGCTGACTGGGCGGCTTCTTCCCAGGAAACAGTGCTCGATCCGACCATTTCGATAATCTTGTAGACACTTTCAGACATGGCAATCCTCCTTGAAAAGGTTTGGGAAAGGTGGGGAACCGGTTCGAACTGAACCAATTAGGTAAAGTATAGGTACTCTGGCGCCCGAGGTCCATGTGCTGCCTGACAAAAAAGTGTGAATGCGCGATGCTGAGATGGGTGATATTCAGAAAATGATTGTCCTGGCTGGAGCGCCATCGCAAGCGATGCCGCTCCAGGGGGTTGGTGTTCCCTGCGCCAAGAGCAAGCGGGCAGAGAACAGGGAGGAGTCTGTGATTACCAACGCTTTGTACCAATAATCTGATTGACATCGGTACAGCGTTGTTTCTCTTTTTCACTCAGATCTTCGTAACGCTTTATCTCACTGTTTTCCAGCGAGCAAATGTACTCTCTGCCGTTCTTATCGGTAATCCAAGTAAGTGATTCAATGCCGCCTTTCAATTGTCTACCTCCCTAGACAGGCTATATTAATTGAGATGGTAGGTGCCATCCTTTGCAACAGAAACTAAGCCTGAAACCACTTGACACAATAAAAGAGAAATGGTGTATTATTGATAGCTGAAACTATCAATAGTGGGGTGGGCCATGGTTACAACCGATCTTTACAGAGAGGTGGTCAATTCGATTTCCGCTCATGTGGCAATCATCGATGAGAAAGGGATGATCCTGGAGACCAACCAGGCCTGGGAACAATTTGCCAGCGACAATGATATGCTGGATTCCTATCAGAGCGTCGGGACCAATTATCTCAGCATCTGTGAGGTGGCGGCAGATGATGAGGATGACGAGGCTGCAGAGGCCAATCAGGTTGCTCTGGGCATTCGCGATGTACTGGCGGGGAAACTGCCGGAGTTTGTGACCCATTACCCTTGTCACTCACCGGATAGAAAGCGCTGGTTCATGGTTCGGGTGGTTCCGTTTCGGGAGGAGCAGAAGGCCAAAGCAATTGTCACCCATGAGAACATTACCCCGGTTATGGAAATGCAGGAGGCGCTCAGGCAGAAGGAGGCGGAACTGCTGCAGGAACGTGAAAAACTGGAAGAAACCAACACCGCGCTCAGAGTGCTTTTGAGGCAGCGTGATGAAGATCGAACCAGGTTAGAAGAAACGGTCTACAACAATGTCGATCGTCTGGTCCTGCCCTATATTGAGAAGCTGTTGCAGGGCAGACTGGCGGACAAACATCGGACGTTGGCCGAAATAGCCGATAACAACCTCAGGGATATAATCTCCCCGTTCCTGAAGACACTCTCTTCGCTGGGGCTGTTGTTGACTCCACAGGAAATTGAGGTAGCAAACCTGGTTCGCAACGGCAGATCGAGCAAAGAGATCGCCGATATAATGGCCCTCTCGGTGGCAGGTGTCGATTTTCATCGAAAGCGGCTGAGACAGAAACTAGGGCTTGCCAACACCAAGAAGAATCTCAGGTCATTTCTGCTCACCCTTGAGAATAAGTAACCGGGCAACCCCGTTTCTCAGTCCACTAATTTATCGAACACGTAGGGAAGACATTCCGCTTCTTTCATCTTCCTGCCGCTGAGCATTTCATGCAAGTCATGCCATTCCCTGCGATTGGCCAGGACGTAAGTTTCAAGATCGTGGGCTTCGAGGAAATTTGCGGTCCTCTCATCTATCTGTTTTCGTGCTGCATCGTGAAATGTCGGATAATTTCTGATCAATGAATCAGCCCCGGCAATGTAGTGGGACCAGCGCCGGTCGTTGATGTCAATTTGTCCGATGCCTTCGGAGTTCATCATCGTATCGAATTCCGGAGTATTGAAAAAATGGATGAATACGTCCATGTAGAACTTGGTCATCTCCAGAACCGATGAGCCGAAAAAGGAGTTGAACACATCATCGTCGATGTAGGCATCGGCCAGATACATAAGATCCTTATCGATGTAGTTATTATTATACATTGTCTCACGGCCACAGAGTTGCTTTACCACCGGAGAGTTGCGGTGGAAACCAACACAGTTGACAATGATGTCCGCCTCGATGCGGGTAGTGTAATCGATGATAACGCCGCGATCATAGAGTCCAGTGACACTGCCCGGTTGGGTTGCCAGTTTGTCAAGAAAATGGGCGATGAACCATATATCCGAGACGCTGATGGTGTGTCCCTCGTGCTTGATTTTTCCCATCCAGCATTCGGGCTGGGTCGCCCCGCTGAGATCGTAGAGTTTTTTCCAGAGCATCATATTTCTGATATTGCTCTTTCTGTCGTGCAGGAAATTCTCGTCGTAGGGAGTGGCGAAATTAAGATAGTCGATGATTTTTGGGCATACGGTACCGTGCCTCCGGCAAACGACGGTGACGTGTTCAGCGCCGTTTGCCAGCGCTGTCCGGACGTTTTCCACCGCAAAAGCACCCATCCCGATAACCGCGACTTTTTTGCCCCGCCAGTCTACATCCTTTGCCTGATCGGAAATTCCCGTGCAGACGATGCCGTTGAATTGATCCTGGTTCCTCCAGGTTATTTCCCGGGGTGGTCCGATACGGTCGTTGATCGCCAGTATGACGCCCTTACAGGCGATGGTGTGGGAAACACCCTCCCGCTCGACGGTAACGTTGTAAGCGCCGTGACTGCCCTCGATCCGAGTTGCCCGGGTACGGGTAAAGAGATTATCCTGTACCTGGGCAATAATTATGCTCATGTCTCTGAGGATTTCTGCCGTCGTTGAGTGATCTCGGTTGGCCCTTGTTTCTCTTTCGATTAGCCGGTAGGCTCCTTCAGAAGTGTTTACCTGGGAAGTGGCGTTGGCATATTGGCTCCAGATACCACCAGCAATGTCACGGGCTTCGATCACATGGCAGGAGATGCCCGCTGCACCCAACCGATGGGCGCCATAGAGTCCGGTGATGCCACCGCCGACGATCAGCACCTCGGTTTTATCGGGCAGAGGATTGTGGTTCCGGTTGTCCAGTCCCTGCCGGTCAAAAGAGAATCGTTGCCGGCAAAATTTTTCGATGGCCTGGAGAATCTGGTCGGCTTGAGCTGTGTCGAGGGAAAGGACTTCCAGATCATTATCTGCCATTTTGCTGAAATCCCCACTGAGGACGAATAATGCGTGTGGATAACAGGTCGATCTGATCTTCGCCAATGACTCAAGTGTCTCAGCCACCAGTGCTTCCTGGCCTGAAGCTACGATGTAGACGAAGGGACGATCACCATGGAGTCTTATGGTTTCAACCAGCCTGCTGCTTTCAAGCTCCACCTGTAGCAGAAGAGGACTGTCGATTTCGATGTCGCTGAAATTGATAATTCGGGGTTGAGACAAGAGGGGGTTGAGAATCATATCACTCACCGTGTCACCTTCCATATCGATTGTTGTTGTGCCGGCTACGAGACGTACCCGTTTCATTAAAGTTTTGATGTATTATAGTGCTTCCAGTTCAAGCTCTTGACATTAACTATTGCTCATCGCCTGTTCAAACAAAATTGACCATGAGGGCAGAAAAAAATGATAAAAAGCACCCATGTGGGATCATTGCCTCGTCCTGCGGCAATGATTACCCAGCAGCTCAGAAAAGAACAGATAACCGATACAGACCTGAAGGGGTATCTGAGAGAACTAATCGACAGACAACTCTCGATCGGTCTGAATTATATCAATAATGGTGAACTGCCCCGCCTTGACTACATCTCCTCGACCATCCAGAGGATCTCCGGATTCAATCAGAGCGGTACCGCGCCGCTGCCAAAAGATCTCGAGGAACTCCCCGAATACGCCCGGCGTTTCAGCGGCAGGAACGGCCTGATAACACTTAATCCCAAGGCTCCGGTGAAACTGCCGGCCTGCTCCTCAGCTTTGGCCTATACCGGGGAATCGTCTTTGAAACAAGAGCTCGAAATGATGACCCAGACCTACGAGGAGAGTGTATCATTATCTGAATCTTCAGATTCCGCTCTCTTTTTTACTGCACCGTCACCGGGAACAATCGCACTATTCATGGAGAATCGGCATTACCCGGATTACCAAACCTATCTTCAGCAGCTCGGTGGGCTTCTGCAGAAAGAATATGAAATTATTGCCGGTTATGGTGTGATGCTGCAGATTGACTGTCCGGATCTGGCGATGGGGCGGCATACCAGGTACAAGCATTTAAGCGACAGCCAGTTTCTGGACCTGATCGACACCAATATCGCCGTGCTCAACCAGGCAATGGAAAATGTAGATCCGCATAAATGCCGGGCCCATATCTGCTGGGGCAATTATCCCGGGACCCATCATTGCGACATCGAGCTTGATACGATCTTTACCTGCATAACCAAATTACGCCCTTCATATCTTTCGCTGGAGTCGTGCAATCATCGTCACGCCCATGAATACGAAGTTCTCTCGAGAAGAGCGCTCCCTGAAGACAAGATCCTGATGCCCGGTGTGATTGACACCACCTCGAACACGGTCGAACACCCAGAAGTTGTGGCCGGCCGGCTGAAAAATTTTGTTCGTATCCTCGGTCCCGAGCGGGTCATCGCTTCAACCGATTGCGGCTTTGCCTCGACGGCATCGGCGGCGTCGGTATCGGGAGAAGTTGCCTGGCTCAAGCTGCAGTCAATGGTTGAAGGTGCACGGCTGGCCGAAGCACGCCTCTAGGGAGAGCCCCCGACGATGGTCTCACCCGCCTTCAGGCCGGCTCCTTCTGCAGACGGCGACCAACTTCGGTGACAAACTGGTCATAGAGCGGAAAATCGAACAGGATATCGGCTCCCAGCTCGATATCGAGCTCGGTCTCGAGCTGGGAGATCAACTGGGTGGCGCTCAATGAGTCCAGCCCCTGGTCGGTCAATTCGATGTCGGGATCGATCTCTGTGAGGTTGGTCAACTCCTGGAGTAAAGCTCTGATACGCATATCAATTCCTTCATGGCCGCCGTTGCCACCGGAACTTTCCTGTACAGTTGCAATCCCGCTATGCTCTTCAAGGAAGAGCGCGAGTGAATCGAACAGAGGGTAATCAAACAACAGGTCGGTATCGAGTTCGGCATTGAGATTCTTCTGCAGTGTTGAGAGAAAATCCGTTGCACTGAGGGAATCCAGCCCCTGGTCGGTGAGGGCGATTTCCGGATCAATGGTTTCAACGCCGGTCAGCTCCGTAAATGTCTTCCGGATCAGGGCTCGGACCCCGCTTTTTTCCGTCTCGCCGGAGGGCAGAACGTTTGCAGGCTGATCAGAAGAATCGAGAGAGAAATAGCGCTGCAGCGACAGGCCCCGATTGCGGTCAAACGGAGGGTGTATCTGGGACAGCTCTTTTCGGGCCGATTCGTCTGCTCCGCCAATGATAACATGAGCATTGGCACCGCCGAAGCCGAAGCTGCTGACTCCTGCCAGTGAAGCGTGGTCGATCGGAGTGGGTGTGTCTACCACCTTAAGCTTGAATGAATCGAAATCGATGAAGGTGTTGGGAGTCTCGAAATGTATATTTGCAGGAATCTTACCCTGATTGACTGCCAGGACTGCCTTGATCAGACCGGCAATACCTGCGGCTGATTCGAGATGGCCCATGTTTGATTTGACCGAGCCCAGATAACAGGTGCTGGTTCTGTTTCGGGCCACCGTATTCTGCAAGGCGGAAATCTCAATGGGATCACCAATCTTGGTACCGGTACCGTGGCACTCGACATAGGTGATGTCACTTGGCTGCACCCCGGCATCGCTGCAGGCGGCTGTAATCAGCTCCTCCTGGGCGTCCGGATGAGGGGCGGTGATCACCTGGGTACGGCCGCCGTTCTGGTTGATTGATGAGCCCACCAGCTCGGCGTAGAACTTTTCGACCATCTCCCTGTTTACCAGCAGGACCAGTCCGCCGCCTTCGGCCCGGACATAACCGTTGGCCGAATCGTCAAACGTCTTGCAGCGTTGATCTTTGGAGAGAAAACCGGAGTCACGCATCGAGTGGGTAAAGTGGTTGCCGAGAATCATATTGATGCCGCCGGCTATGGCGTAGTCGACTCTGCCCGCCTCGATGTCTTTAGAGGCATAGTGAACGGCTAAAAGAGAAGAAGAGCAGGCCGTATTGCCGACCCAGCTGGGGCCGCGCAGATCATAGTGGTAACTGATTCGGGAGGCGATGATGCTGGGATTGGTGCCGGTCGGATAGAAGACCGAATCTCTGTGGCCGCGGTATTCTTCATTCCAGGCTCCGATATAGACCCCGACACGACTTTTATCCAGGGCAGCCGGATCGAGTCCCGCATCTTTGAAGAGCATCTCGGTCAGCTCCAGTGCCAGGACCTGCTGCGGGTCCATGGTTTTGGCCTCGGCTTCGGGAATGTTGAAATAGTGGTGATCGAAGGTGGTGGAGGTGCGGTCCAGAAAACCGGCCTCGAAATCGCCCCGGTCTGGGTCCGCCTGGACCTGATCATGACCGGCCAGCAGCGACTCCCAGAACTGGCTGAGAGTCTGCGAGGAGGAGGGAAATCTGCAACTCATTGCAGCAATCGCCACTCGTTTTCGCTGGTAACTTTTTTGAGCCGCTGTCTCTGAATGATCAGCCGCTTCTCCAAAACGATCCACTAGTTGCCGGACGCTTTTGTAGCGGTAGAAATCCTGTGGTGCCAGTGAGGGGAAATAGGATTCGAGCAGGGCGCTGAACTGGACAAATACCAGAGAAGTGAAATCCTGGTAAGCGAGTTCCACATCGAAGTCGAGCCCTGGTCTGAAAGACTCTATGTCAGCGCTGAGTTTGTCCAAAAACGGTGTTTGATCCAGTTTTTTTCTCTGGTTAAGAATCCATTTGATCTCATCCTGACCGCGATACATCGATGAGACATAACGACATTTATCGAAACCTTTAAAAGAGTGCTTAAGCACCTTGTGAAATCCGATTTCGACTATTTCTGTTTCATGATCGCCAATTGCATTCTGAACCGATTTAACCGCAGCCAGAAAATCTATTGGCTCAGCCAGCCATTTACGCCAGTGTCCCTCCTCGAGCTGCTCTTCGAATTGCCCGCTCACTCCGGAAACGAAGGAAGCGCTGTCGGCCTTCGACGATGGCGACGAGGTAAGAGTCGCTGCAAATTGCTGGTAGTCCCGATGGTGCCAGGGATGTTCCGGCTTCATTTCGGTAAAATTCTTGTGGCGATCAAGAAACTCGCGCATTTC
>JBPCUV010000160.1:0-11019 GCA_051010975.1 Desulfocapsaceae bacterium | reverse complement strand
TCAACTGCGTCGGGCCTGTCATTCCGGTGGCCCGCTGCGTGGGCAGGAAAAAAGCACTTGAGCTGCTGCTCTATGGTGATCTGATCAAGGCGGATGAGGCTCAGAGGTTGGGGTTGATAAACCGGATTGCAGGCAAGGAAGAGCTGGAGAGTGAGGCGATGGCATGGGCCGTCGAGTTAGCCAGGAAAAGCCCTCTGGCCGTGCAGATCGCCAAGAAAAGCTTCTATGCATCTGAAGATATGGATTACTTTCAGCAATTTGATTTGATGAATGAGGCTTTTGCCAGGTTGTGCTCAAGCAATGATGCCAAGGAAGGGGTGCAGGCCTTTTTCGAGAAGCGCCGGCCCCAGTGGCAGGAGAGCTGAGGTATATGTTTGTCAGAAGCTCAGTTATTATCGGATTACTCATGGCTGGCCTGATCGTCAGCCTGTCAACCCAAGTCCATGGCGCCACCTGTGCGGGTGCCACCTACAGAAGTCCAGCCTTTGATGAGGAAGTCACTGAATTTTCACCCTTTGACACCATCTACCTGATTCTCGACTGTAGCGGCCTTACGCCAGGTGAGCATGTCATGCATGCTAACTGGCTGCACAGCCTGCGCGGGATGATTCGCTCTGACAGCCATACCTTTACCGCAGAAGATGGCAGTAAAAAAGGGCTCTATTTCTGGTTTAAATTGAGCAAGAAAGGACCGAT
The DNA here is from genome assembly GCA_051010975.1 of Desulfocapsaceae bacterium. GTDB lineage: Bacteria > Desulfobacterota > Desulfobulbia > Desulfobulbales > Desulfocapsaceae > JABDQA01. Next base: position 10,323 of record JBPCUV010000160.1, on the reverse strand, counting down.
GGCCTCAATGTTGAGCAACCAGGATTTCCATGAGGAAAACCTCGGTGACTGGACGGTGCAGGTCTATTTAGATGATGCCAAAATGATCGAGCGTCCCTTCAGTATAAACGACTGAGTAGGATAGGGGAGAAGAACTTCCAATGGAAAAGAAAAAGGCTGAGGTGACGCAGTGAGCGTCATCTCAGCCTTTTTTAATATTTTTGAATGTTATACTGGCTGGTGCCTAATAAGGAGGAGGGTTGTCAAGTCTACAGGACTTAAAGCTTTCCCTCACCAGGGCCATTTCAACATTACATTCTAGAATTGGTTCATCCTCTTCATCTAGCTCGCCTGTGGGGGTGCACACAGCGGCTTCATCGAACCAGAGCTGGACATAGCGCGGTTTGTCTATGTGATAAAAAGCGCAATTCCAGATGCAGGTCTGTCGTGTCGTAATGGTATTGCTGTCGGCGTTAAGACAGGTGACATTGCCGTTATCATCTACGGTGAAACTGACTGTCGGCCATCTACCCGGACCTCCGGAAGAACCACCGTCATCGCCATTATCGCAACCGGTAAGCAGTACCAATACACAAAGACAGCAAAACACAGAAAGAACCGTTTTCATGGAAAGCCTCACAATCTTCTTGATTCTTAGCCTCGTTCCGTCTCTCCTGGTGATGAGCCAGAAAAACCTTTTTGTCCAACAATGTTAAAAGACTAGCACGTTCATAACGCATAAATCAAGTAAATTCCAATACTCAGATAGCCATTAAACTAATTTTTTTGGAAAAAAGTATAAAAAATTGAACGTCCGGGGCTGGAAAAATTAAATAATATGCTATACATATCAGCAATATAGGGATACGGCCTGAGGCGGCGAGAAAAACCGGTAAAAAAAATTTAACTTTGGGTTGTTTTTCAGGTTTTAGCCGGTCTTTTCTTTCTCACGTATAAGATTTTGTGTACCCGGCAGACCAGCTTGTCTTTCTCATCCACTAGGTTGATGCTGAATTCAGGTTGATATTTCCGATTTACTGACACCGCCTCCTTGATGGTTTGCACAGTCTCGTCATCGATGCGGATGGTGGACGATACTTTACCGGTTCCGGGCCGAACGAATTCGATCGAGGCCGACTTGTCCCAGACCATATAGGTGGGACCGAGCAATTTCATCAGCATCAGCATCAGGTGAGGATCGACCATCGAATAGAGGCTTCCGCCAAAATGCGTGCCAACCGCATTTCTGTTGTACCAGCGTAGGTTCATCGAAACTCTTGTTTCTTTGAAATCCTCGGCGATGTAGTCAACCTTCACTGCCGCTCCAAGGTAAGGACCATAGATATTTAACAGGCGCCGGAGGCTGCTTGCAGAATGGTTCATGCTCATTCCAGATCCTCGTCGGCAGGGACGGGCGGCTCTTTGAGGATAAAAATCAGCACAATAAAGATGAGGTAATCGACAATCGAGGCAAAGAAATAGATAAGAAAATCAACCACAATAAAGAAGATGCCCCGATCGACACTGAACACGCTTCTCTGATACTGAAGCAGCAGCATGCCCGTTTCGAGCAACAATACGGCAAGAATGATCGGAGTGGCGGAAGAGAGGTGTTTGCTCAAAAAAACGATTCCCTCGCTGATCACCCCTTGCCCCGAGCCGTTGACATAATACATCGGAATTACGAAGAGATAGACAAGACTGAAAAAAACCAGCGTCAATTCCAGGATTCCTCCTCCGCCAAAGGCGGGAATAGAGCCGGCCAGCATAGAAATCAGCATACTGGCTAGAACGATCGGCGGAAGATACATGCGAATGATAAGCCAGAGATATCCCGGGACATAGGTTCGGGCGATGCGGGGGATGGAGCTGTATCTATCTTCGATTAGTTCGAAATAGATGCCGTAAATTACAGGTGTCGAGAGGATTGAAAGCAAGGTGACGGTCACGTTCAACGGCCAGAATGCTGGACTGTCCTTGACCAGCAACGTCACTGCACTTAACAGCCCGACCAGTCCTATCCACCAGAGTACTATCGTATTGATCCTGACGATTTGCAGGCCATAGTTCAGATATTGTTTCAAATTCCAGGAATTCATAGCGTTGGTCAAAGGGTTCAATACCCGAGATCGAAATCGACAGAATAGTCCAGGGGTGAATCTGCCAGGAATCGAGCGTAGTTGGCGCAGAAAATTTCGGCCACCTGATCGGGGAATGAATAGGCTGAATTGTGAGGAGTGATAATTACATTGTCCATTGCCCAGAGCGGACTCTTAGCAGGAAGGGGCTCTTGTTCAAACACATCGAGCACCGCACCGCTGATCTGTTTTGTTTCCAGTGCCCGGTTAAGGTCAGGCTGTTTGACGCTGCTTCCCCTGCCCACGTTAATCAATACTGCCCCTGCATTCATCAAACCCAATTCTTTCTCGGTTATGAAATGTCTGCACTCGGCGGTATCGGGAAGGACGAGAACCAGATAATCCAGTTGCGGCAGGAACTCTTCCATATCTCCAACCGTGAAGAGGCGATCGACGCAATCAAGCTGCCCGGGTGTCCTCTTTACCCCGAGGACCCGCATATCGAAATGACGGGCTGTTCTGGCTATTTCTCTGCCGATCGAACCGAGTCCGATTATACCGATGGTTACATCAGCCAGACTTCGGTAACTGATCCGGGACCAGATCTTGTTCTGCTGGTTCCGATGCACCTGGAGGAGCGAGCGTTCTCTTGCCAGTATGTAAGTAAACACATATTCACGCATGAACGAACCGAACAGATTTTTAATTCCGGTGAGCAGGTATGATCGGGGCAGGCCCGGCCGACACAATTGTTCAATACCTGCATAGGTGGATTGAACCCACTTCAATCGTGGAGTTCTGTCGACTACCCCGGCAACCAGCAATGGTTTTCCGAAGATGATTTCCACCTCAGGCAGATAGGGTTCCGCTTCCAATTCGTTTTCAGCGATGCTGATGCCCAGGTCGGGAAGATTTCTCTTTTGCAGCTCCGCTTTGTAAACCGGAGCATCATCATCGAGAATAAGCAGCGTGTTCATAATCGTTCGAGGGTTGCCTCTGTCAGGTGGTGTAGGGGGATGAGGTGGTGTCGCCCCCACTGCCGGTCCAGTCGGTATGAAAAAACTCTCCACGTGGGCGGTCGATGCGCTCGTAGGTATGAGCGCCAAAATAATCGCGTTGGGCCTGCAGCAGGTTTGCCGACAGACGACCGCAGCGCAGCCCATCGTAATAGGCCAGGGCGGAACTCAGGCAGGGTATCGAGATGCCGGCCGTGGCAGCGGTTGAAACAATCTCACGCAGGTCTGCCTGGACGGCGGTGCCGGTGCTGCTGAAATATTCATCAAACAACATGTTTTCAAGTCCGGGATCGCGGTCGTAGGCAGCCGCAATTTTGTCCAGAAATATGGAGCGGATTATACAGCCGCCCCGCCAGATTTTAGCGATCAATGCCAGGTCAAGATTCCAGCCGAAGTGGTTTGAGGCTTCCGACATTAATGAAAACCCCTGGGTATAGGAGATGATTTTGGCGCCGTAAAGAGCCCGTTCAAGTGCCTCGATCAACGACTTGGGGTCCCCTTTGAAGGTGGTGTTCGGTCCACCCAGTTTCTTAGAAGCGTTCACCCGGAGATCCTTGAATGATGAAAGGCAGCGTGCAAAAACCGATTCGCTGATCAGCGACAGAACAATTCCTTGATCCAGGGCCGCATTCACCGTCCATTTGCCGGTTCCTTTCTGACCGGCGGCATCGAGGATCTTTTCAACCAGTGGAGTACCGTCCGAATCTTTATAGGTGAAAATGTCGGCGGTGATCTCGATCAGATAACTGTCCAGGTTGCCCTTATTCCAGTCGGAAAATATGCGGCCGATCTCATCGCTGTCCAAGCCGAGCAGTTCTTTCATGATCTGGTAAGACTCACAAATCAACTGCATATCTCCGTATTCGATGCCATTGTGCACCATCTTGACGAAATGGCCGGCACCCTCAGGTCCCATCCAGCCGCAGCATGGCTCATCGTCTCCTGCTTTGGCGGCGATGGCAGTGAATACCGGTTCCACGTGCTGCCACGCAGCCTGGCTGCCGCCGGGCATTATTGAGGGTCCTTTGAGGGCACCCTCTTCACCGCCGGAAACACCGGAGCCGATATAATAGAACCCTTTGGACTCGACCTCTTGGACCCGGCGGATGGTGTCCTCATAGTTGGAGTTGCCTCCATCAATGATGATGTCACCCGGCTCCAGCAGCGGTATAAGCTGATCGATAAAATCATCAACCACTTTCCCCGCTTTGAGCATCATCATAACCCGGCGTGGTCGCTCAAGACCACCAACGAATTCCTCGAGGCTGTAATACCCCTCTATGGAATGACCCTGTGCCCTGCCTTCGATAAAGGCTTTAGTTTTGCTCGATGTCCGATTGTAAACGGCCACCTCGAATCCCCTGGAGGCCATGTTCATTACCAGGTTCTCTCCCATAACGGCAAGGCCGGCTATACCTATTTGTGATTTTTTCATGGTTGTATTCCAAGCTCATTGATTATTTCGCTGCAGATCATCTCCGGCGATTGATCGATGGAAACTATCAGCCCCCCGGAAGGCTCCTCCATAGTTCGCAGCTGGCTCTGGAGAAGCGATTCATTCATGTACTGGTGACTTCTTTTCGCTATTCTTTCCTGCAGCAGTTCGAATGATCCTTTGAGGTAAACCGAAAAAGTCCGTTTCTGATCGATACCCAGAATTTCACGGTAGGACTGTTTCAAGGCTGAACAGGCCAAAATAAGATTGTTGTCCCGCTGTATCTGCTCTTCGATATGAGCACCAAGGCTGGTCAGCCAGCCAAAACGGTCATCGTCATCGAGCGGAATTCCCTGTCGCATTTTTTCTACATTTTCCGGCGGATGAAAATCATCGGCGTCGGCAAAGGACCACTTCAGTCTCTCGGCCAGCAGTTCACCAACCGTGGTCTTACCGCAGCCCATCGGGCCTATGATGACGATAATCATGATTTCTGTTCAGGGTCGATACCGAAATAGCTGACCGCATTTCGATAACAGATGTCTTCGATAATTCTTCCCACCAGCTCAAAATCTGGGGGCAGCTCCCCGTTCTCCATGTCGCGGCCAAAGAGATTACAGAGGATGCGACGGAAATAATCGTGGCGCGGATAGCTCAGGAACGAACGTGAGTCGGTGAGCATGCCGACGAAACGTGAGAGTAAGCCCAAATTGGATAGTGCGTTTATCTGCCGTTCCATACCATCTTTCTGATCGTTGAACCACCAACCGGAGCCGAACTGCATTTTCCCGGGAACACTGCCGTCCTGAAAATTACCGATCATGGCAGCAATCATTTCATTGTCCCGGGGGTTGATATTGTAGAATACCGTTTTGGCCAGTTTTTCCTGCTCTTCGAGGCGGTCGAGAAACCGGGCCAGCGAGACTGCCATGTCAAAATCGCCGATCGAATCGTAACCGGTATCGGGACCGAGCTTGTTGAAGGCCCGGGTGTTGACATTTCTGATGGCGCCGAAGTGGTACTGCTGAGTCCAACCTTTCTCAGCGTCCATCACGGCAAGCTCGAACAGCATTGCCGATTTGAACTTCACAATTTCATCTGTTTCAAGGCTTTTGTTCTGGCGTGCTTTTGTGAAGATATCGGCAATCTCGGCCTCGGTGGCATCCTCGCAATAGGGTTGCTCGATACCGTGGTCAGAGAGCCTGCAGCCCATTTCGTGGAAAAATTGGTGACGGGCGGCAAGTGCTTCCAGAAGCTGCCGGTAACTGGCGATATCGCTGCCAGTAATGACACCGAGAGCATCGAGCCATTGATTGAAGCTGTGCAGGTCCTCGACCGCCATGGCCTTGTCCGGCCGGTAGGCGGGCAGCACCTTAATTGCAAAGGACGGGTCGTCGGCGATCTGCTGGTGAAACTGCAGGTTATCCAGTGGATCGTCGGTGGTGCAGACCACCCTGACATTCATCCGGGTGAGGATTCCGCGGGTCGAGAATTCATCGCCTTTAAGGAGTTCCGCGCAGCGATCGTAGATATCATCGGCGCTCTCACCGTCGAGCAGGACATCGGTGATGCCAAACGGTTTTTTCAGCTCGAGATGGGTCCAGTGATAAAGTGGATTTCTCAGGGTCTGGGGGACCGTCTCTGCCCAGGCTAGGAATTTTTCTCGATCAGAAGCGGTGCCGGTGATGTAGTGCTCGTCGACGCCGTTGGCTCTCATGGCACGCCACTTATAGTGGTCACCGTTGAGCCAGATGGCGGTCAGGTTGTCGAACTTCTTATTCTCGGCGATTTCCTGCACCGGCAGGTGGCAGTGGTAATCGAATATGGGCATGGAGGCAGCAAATTCGTGATAGAGCCTTTGTCCACTTTCAGTTTCAAGTAAGAAATCTTCTGACAGAAATGGTTTCATGGTGTCTCCATTAGCGGCTCTTTTTTACCCGATGCAGAATTTCCCCAGCCTTCTCGACGAACAGGACTCCTTCTGCTTCCCGGTTTTTGAATTCGTCGGGGTTGATACTGTCAGGGTCCAGATAACCGAGGCTTATCTTGGCACAGGTTTCGGGGGGGATCTGTGAGGCGATAACCACCTCGATTCGTGGCTGTTCGATCCCGTCTTTCATCACCCCTGTGCCCCTTACATGGGTCGAATGGGCCAGCACACCGCGGGGAATGTCGGAGAACTTGCCGGGTTGTTCCAAAAAATAGTCGACGATATGATAGCCGATCCGTTCAATATCGGTTCCCCAGGTTCTTGAAACTTCGGTGATGTGGGGGGCGTAGATTATCAGTTTGCCGCCGTCCGCAACCACCTGTTCGAGCTTGTACATGACTTTCCCGCCGGTCCAGATTTCATTGTACATCGGCGGACAGACTCCAAACACGGTCGGATAAGCCTGTTCCTTTTCAACCACATGGACCTGCTCGGAGAGATCTGCAGCAGCAGACCAGGCCTCTTTGTAATCCCCGGCGTAAAGTCCGTAGAGTTCACTCTGAGATTTGACCACCATCGACAGGCAGAGAACCTCCGTATCGATCAGTTCCATAGCCCTGTTGATCACCTCGCGCACCGGTGTGTGTTTGATGCCGATGGTTCCGGCACAGGTCACCACCGCACCGAGCCAGTGGAAAGCGTGAAGAAATTCTCCACCGGAAATTCCGGGGAATAGATACTTGGCCCCACCCGAATAGCCGACGACTTCATGTGGAAACACCGGTCCGCAGATGACAATCAGGTCGTAATCGAAAATGGCCCGATTGATGTCGACGGGCACCCTTTCTTTGAGCCTGCCGCCGGATAAGTGTTCGATCTCTTCTGCCTCGATCCAGCCGATCCGGGTCATGGTCTCATCGAGATCCCAGCGATGGTTGAGAAATGAAGTGTTGGCAAAGCTGCTGAGCTGAAGCTCATCGATACCATAGAGTTCCAGGATCTTCTCTTCGGCCAGGGGAGTGTGGGTCCCAAGGGCGACCATGAAATCGAGTCGAGCCGCTAGACTACCAGCGACATCATGCAGAGCCTTTACCATTTCAGGCAGCGGACAGGTTCGTGTCGTGTCAGGCGTCAGGACAAGTATTCGCTTGTTTCTTGTTTTATTTTCCGGCAGGGCGGCGGCGACGATTTCTCTAACCTCTTCAGAAGACAGTATCGCTTCGGCTGATCCCAATCCAGATGTCATGATTTTACCCCCTCTTGTGAATCGACTTTTGGGCTGCTGGCAGAAAGCAGATTGATTGCAGCGAACGGCTCAAATCTTCGTTAATAACTACAACATTGATGGTATTCATCGACCATAGCCATGAAATTGTCATAGTTGGAGCCGACGGCGATGGTATGAGTGGTGCCCAGTATAAACCGGCCGTTATCTTTGGCCTTGTCCATGGCCGTTCTCACCTCCCGCTTCACCTCATCCATGGTGCCGCCGATTATGAGTTCAACGGGAACTCCCCCCCAGAGGACCATCTTATCGCCGATCCGTTCTTTGACAGCACCAAGATCCATTCCTGCCGACTGCTGGATCGACTGATAGCAGTCGTAGCCCAGTTCGACGAACAGATCGAGGAATTGATTGACGTTGCCGCAACAATGTTTGACCACATATTTGCCGTGTTGTTCCTTGACGTTGTCAACCCTTGCTTTGTTAGCTGCGAAGAAGAGGTCGCGAAACATTTCTGGACCTATGAAGCCCCCGGAGTTGAAAGCAAAATCAGCACCCCAGATGACCGCATCGCTTTTTGGGTGTATCATTTTCTGGTCCAGCCGATTCTGCTTTTCGAGGAGATATTTTGTTGAAGACTCAATAAACTCCCTTTTTGTAATCAAGGCCATCATGCCCTGTTCCATTCCTCCCTGCAGGACGATGCCGATCTCTCCCCCGGAAGGTCCGATGATGAACTTGCGCCCGGCGAAATGTTCGATGACAGTGTCGAGAATCTCCCACGAGCGGGGATCAATTCCCGGCGGTTCATCAGGCAACAGGCTGCGGTCCACATCCTCAACCTCGGCGAGCACTTCATGATCCATGGTGTACAAGGTTTTTTCGGCAAGCGGATCTTTGATGCAGACCACGTCGTGGGTGATTTCCGAGTACTTGAAAACCCTGCCCTCCCTGTCTTCCCAGGTATTGGCGTTGAGTTGTTTGGGTGGTGGTGCATCGGTGGGGGCAGGAATCGCCCAGGTTGCCATGGGGAAATTTATGATATCAAAACCAAGCTTTTCATGAAGATCAATATGGTCTTTGATATAGCTCTCTATTACCTCGTCATGCCGGTTTTCCCAGAAGGCTACCTTGGATTTAGCTTTTGCCCTCAGATAGGTTGGATGGCCGATGATTTTCTCGATGGTATCGAAATCAATGGCGAATTCACCGATTGGTACACGATCGGGAACTTCACCAGCAAAGACCTTGGCAACTCTTTGATTGGAGTTCATTGTCCCATTTCTCCGTTAATTCTTGCGGGTGATGTAAAATCAGGCCTATTGTGAAATTTCGGTTCGATGGCGAACTGGGGGTGAAGCAGAAATGCAGGTCTCTGCCAGATGAAAAATGGTGTATCGATATTATTTAATTTCTATACTATATGGGATGAGATTGCTATGATATTTTCCGCTCATGTACCTGTTGGCACGGGGGAGCGGTCGTACTTTGAGTACAAGATAATCTCGACCAAAACGGAAACAATAAGATGAGGAGGAAGTGATGGGATTCATCAAGCAGGACAAAGAAGTGCGGGAGTCAATCGGAGAGAAGCGTGAACGCTACCTGGGGCATACCGACAAGCTGATGATGGTAATCATCGATTTCAATGACGGGCCAACTTCAGAGCCCGATCCGCCCCACTCCCACCCGCATGAACAGATGTCCTATGTGGTAATGGGCGAACTTGTTGTACATATCGGGGACGACCAAGAAAAGCTTGGTCCTGGCGACATGTTCACTGTACCACCCGATGTGCCTCATACCGTGCAGCTCCTGACAGAGCATGTCAGGCTGGTGGACTGTTTTACACCGCTGCGGGAAGATTTTCTGAAGTAGTTTTTCGTCCTAATTATCATTCCAAAGGGATGACGGTGGGAATCAGATACCAGGTCCATACCAGGTCCATCCGGCTCATCTCTTCTCTTTCGATATCGACAACATGGATCACCTGCCGATGGAGACTTTGAAATAATGAACGCACCGGAAAATACCTCCACTCCACCCATTAAAACCGATGAGCAAAAACTTGCCCTGGTTACCGGCGCCTCAGGAGTGCTCGGGCTGGCAACGGTCAGGGCTCTGATTGATGACGGCTATCGAGTAATCATGGTTGATCTCGATCAGGAGAAGCTGGAGAGTCAGGCTGAAGTGCTCGGCTCCACTGCTATTCCTGTTGCCATTGACATCAGCAGCTCTGAACAGATAAAGGCAGTGTCCCAAAAGATCAGACAAGAGCATGGCGATGTATCCGTACTGGTAAACAACGCCGGGCTGCTTTCCAATAACAAACTGTCCGAAACCGATGATGCGGAGTGGCGGAAGCTGCTCTCGGTCAACCTGGACGGCGCCTTCTATCTCTGTCGCGAGTGGCTTGATTCTATGAAAGAAAGGGGCTGGGGACGGATTGTCAACATCAGTTCGCTGGCCATGAAGACCGGAGGATTGACGGCAGGTACGTCTTACACCACCTCCAAGGGCGGACTCACCGCCCTGACCCTGTCGATTGCCCGGGAAGCGGCAGCCCATGGAGTGACGGCCAACGGCATTGCCCCGGCCTATATCAGAACACCGATGATTACCGATTTCTTAAGCGAAGACCAACAGCAGCAGCTGCTGGA
>JBPCUV010000159.1:0-11523 GCA_051010975.1 Desulfocapsaceae bacterium | reverse complement strand
AGACAATTATCACTCTGATACTGCATTGACACGGATGAATATGGTTACTACTCTGACTGGTGAAAAGAGCTATTCACCAAAAAATTCTGAGGGAGGAATCCGCTATGGCGAGAAAAACCGTATCCGTTAGTCTTGTTCAACCAAAGAAAGCATCCGAAGACGCCTATTTTGCAGAGCGTGACAAAAAGCTGATTGATAAGCTGCGAGATGATGTATCCAGCGATTCAGACAAAAAATACCGCGACGAGCATAAGTATCACTGCTTTCGTTGTGGAACTGCCAGTCTGGCTGAAGTCGACGAGGGTAACGTCAAGATAGATATCTGCGTCAATAAAGGCTGTGGGGCAGTACATCTCGACCCGGGTGAGTTAAAGGAAATCCTGGCCACCAACCAACAGTCGCTCAAATCGACCAGAAGCGCCTTTCTATCCCTTTTTAAGTAAGGGAAAACGAAACCACAATGAGTTTGTAGATAAGGGGCTGGCTCATCAGTAGCCGGCCCCTTCCATTGCTGAACGGGCCTGACTGGTGTAACGGGCCAGCAGCCCTTTTCTTTGAGGTCGCGGGATGATACCGGCCCTGGTTCTCTCTGCGAGGATCGTCTCGATGCGGTCTGCGGTCTGTTTTTCTCCGTTTATTCCCACCAGATCGAGTGTCCGCTCCGCACTGCTGTAGGAGATGATATCGCCTTCTTCGATGAAGGCAATCGGGCCTCCTGCGGCCGCCTCGGGTGAAACGTGACCGATAGCCGCCCCCTTGGTGCCACCTGAAAATCTGCCGTCGGTAATCAAAGCCACCTGGCCGTTGAGACGCTGATCACAGACCAGCGCCTCCATGGTGATGTACATCTCTGGCATTCCCGAGCCCCGTGGACCTTCATAGCGAATGACGATTACATCTCCCGGCAGAATGTTACCTTCGACCACTGATTTGTAAGCCTCTTCCTCGCTGTCAAAGACCCGTGCGGGTCCTTCATGGGAGCGCATTTCCTCGACACAGGCGGAATATTTTATCACCGCCCCTTGCGGGGCAATATTGCCTTTCAGGATCGCTACAGATCCGAACCCCGTCGCCATCTTCACTGGCGATATAACCTCATCCCTGGCGATCCCGTGGTTGTTGAGATACCCGAGGTTGCGCTCGAAAAAATTCTCTTGCTGCAGGTCCTCCAAATTTTCACCCAATGTTTTACCGGTGACGGTCATAACATCGAGATTGAGCATATCTGCCAGTATCTGCTGCACCATCGGTATACCTCCTGCAAACCAGAAAATCTCGGTCAGGAAGGGACCACTGGGAATGACATGGGCAATATGCGGGATGCGATGGTTGATCTCATCGAAGAGCTCGGGCTCGATGGTTATTGCCAGTTCTCTGGCTATCGAAGGCAGATGCAGCAGCGCATTGGTGGAGCCACCGATGGCACTGTGGATAATGATGGCATTCTCGAAGGCTTCCCGAGTCATAATATCGCTCGGTTTGATGTCGCCTACCGCCAGAGACAGAACGGCTCGACCTGCAGTGCGTGCGCCCTGCAGAATATCTCTCATGGTCGCCGGCATCAATGCTGCCCCGGGCAAAGCCATTCCCAAAGCCTCGGCCATACACTGCATGGTGCTGGCAGTCCCTAAAAAGGCACAAGCCCCCTGGGAAGGGCAACCGGTGAGCTTGTAGTCTCGTATTTCCCGGTCAGTGATTGCTCCCGGCTTTTTCTGACGAAGCGAAATATCGCCAGCCACCAGAGAGGTGGTCATGTTCGGCCCCGGTCTCATACTGCCGCCCGGTATAAAAATGGTTGGAATATCCAGCCTGGCGGCCGCCTGCAGGTGTGCTGGCACCGATTTGTCACAGGAGGACGAAAGTATCATGCCATCCCAGGGGCTGACGCTTCCGTGAATCTCGACCATGTCACAGATGGCCTCGCGGGAGGGCAGAATGTAATTCATCCCGTCATGTCCCTGGCCGCATCCATCGCAGATATCGGTGGTGTGAAAACGGGCCGGGAATCCACCCCTCTCAAAGACACCGAAACTGGCCTGCTCCATCAGTTTATCGAGGTGTACACTGCCGGGATGGCTGTCTCCGTAGACATCCTCAAGCAGGATCTGTGGTTTTTTTACATCCTCCTCATCCCAGCCGGAGCCCATTTGCAAGGCGTCAAACTGTGCCCAGAATTGTCTCTGTGGTTTGCTTTTCTGCGTTATCCGTGACATCTGAACAGCCTCTTATGCATTACAGGAAGACAGTGGTAATCTCCGGTACCAGAAGAATAAGGGCCAGGATCACGATCTGTATGCACATAAACGGCAGAAAACCGCGGAAAATATCGGGCAGAGTAATGTGCGGCGGTGCCACTGATTTCAGGTAAAAAGCAGCGGGACCAAACGGCGGCGATAGAAAACTCACCTGCATGTTGACACAGAACAGAATACCGAACCAGACCCGTACCATGGTCGGAGAATCAAGCCCACCGGTTAGACCAAGCTCATTGATCGGCAGCTTCAGCACGATCGGCAGAAACACCGGCATGACCAGCAGCACAATCCCGGTCCAGTCCATGAAAGCGCCAAGCAGGAGGAAGATCACCATCATCACCAGCAGGACACCCAGGGTAGGCAGATCATAGCCAACGATCAGGTTGGCTACGTAAGCGGGCCCGCCGGCAATCGTATAGGCTCCGGCCAATGCCGTGGCACCAAGAGTTACCCAGATGATCGTGCCCGTCGATTTGAAGGTCCGCATCGAGGCTTCACGCAACAACTTGAAGGAGAACTCCTTGCGGATCCAGATCAGAGCCAGAACGGCCAGTGACCCCATGGCCGCGGCCTCGGTGATGCCGGTAATGCCGCCATAGATCGACCCCAGTACGACAAAGACAATAAGCAGCGGCGCCACCATTCCTTTCGTCTTTTGCCAGGCTTCTCTGGCGGTCGCGGTACCTACCAGCAGAAATACATATACCGCTGCCAGAGCAATGATTGCCAGAGATATCCACAATACAGAGTTGCCGATCAATACGGTGTTCTCATCGATCATCTTGGGGTTGATTCTGGCACCGAAATGAATGTAAACCCAACGCATGGCCAATATTGAAGCACCAACACCAGCGAGCATAACCATCATCGTCGGGCCATAGAGGAGCTTGTCCCTCATCGTCAGATCATCTTCTGATGGTTCGGGCAGAGGTGCCAGATCGGGGTTTATTCGCGTGCGTATGAGAATATAAATGATGTAAAGACCGGCCAGCATGAAACCCGGCAGAAACGCTGCTTTGAAGAGGGCATGAATGGAGGTTTCAGTGATCAGACCGTAAAAAATCAGCACGATGGACGGCGGGATCATCGTTCCCAGCGAACCGGAGGCACAGATGGTGCCGATGGCGAGATTTTGGTTGTAACCAAGCCGCAGCATCTGTGGCAAAGCGATGAGACCGAGCAGCACAACTTCGCCGCCGATGATGCCGGACATGGCTGCCATGACAATGGCCATCAGCGCCGTGACGACCGCGATGCCGCCACGTGTACGCGACATCCACATGTTCAGGCAGGTATACATGTCACGGGCAATTCCGGAACGCTCAAGCAGGGTCGCCATGAAAATGAACAATGGAACAGAGATCAGGACGTAATTGGTCGTGATACCGTATAATCGCTGAGCCAGGATATTCATTGGCCCGGTACCAAAAGACCTCGAAAGTACCCCACTTCCTGCAGTCCATTGGGCGAAATCGAACCCGTAGATGAACGGATCGGTGACCAGCGTCGGTTCAAACTTCAGCACCATGACGACCACTGCCAGGAAGCCGGAGGCAAATCCCAGCGGCATACCGATAGCAAGCAATGTCAGCATACCGATCAATAAAACAAGAGATATTGTTCCTATATCCATGATGCTGTCCTTAATCGTTATCTTTCGGAGGATTACCGGTCAGGATTTCATCCGGAATATCCGGCTTTCCACCTACCTGCCCTTTGATAATTTGAACTTCTTCGTCGATTTCGTCCATTTCGCTGATGGGTGTCGGCGTCTTGTTGAAATCACGAATCAGTCCGTAAATAACAAGAATAACGGCTCCCCCAAGAAAGATCCCAATCCCGATTTGCCACTTAAGCGGGACAACACTTCCTTCCGGTGGAACAATATAGAGAGTGTAGGCCGCCACTGATGCTAACCCGATGATAATTACACTGACAACAATATCGAAAAGCTTGCGTACCCATGCTGCAGCGGGCCAGTCCCGCACCAGGTTGGATACAGCCTGAAGACCCAGGAAAAATAAAACGGTCAGTATCAGCGGTTTGTTGGTCGCCGGAATCGGAGGATCGAAAGCGGTACCAAATGTTTCCCAACGCCAGAATTTGGCTTTCGCTTCGCCAAACCCACCCCAGATAACGGAGAAGGCGAAAATGCCGACGCAGAGAGTAGACAGAACATCGAATACCCGCCGAAGCCAGAGTGGCGCCAGATCGTAAATGATAAAAATTCGGATATGACTGCGTTGCAGCATAGCGTACAGACCAGCTGACAAGTATATGCCGCCGGCAATCCAAAGTGACATTTCATTGACCCATAAGGTTGCCGCGGCAAAGAAATAGCGCATGACAACTTCATACAGGATAATCAGGACAATGAAAAACGGCGCCCACATCATGATGCGACTGAAGGTGTGGGTCACCATATCAAGTGGGCCGGAACCTTGGTGTTCTCTCATTTTCCTTCCCTATTCTTTTCTTTTAACATCACCCCAAGTCGGGTGGGTACTTGATAGCGAGTTCTTTCGTAACCGGCTACTGAAAGCAGCCATGGTGTGTTGAAAATCCAGAAATTGGAGTTGGGGTAAACCATGCGGGAAATGCTCAAAAATCACACTCCAGCGAATCGAACTTCTGGTCGGCGTGAGTTAATGAAGGTAATGGGTACAGATTAGGACGATCTGTTACTAAAGGGGGCACCGTCAAGCGGTGCCCCCCGCAGTGATCTAATCCACCATACCGAGTTTTTTGAGGAACGCAGCGTGACTTTCTACCAGTGCCTTTGCTTCAGGGGTGCTCGCAAACTCAGGCCAGGAAGCAAGTGCAGCTTCGCGGAACTTCTTTTTTTCTTCAGGTGACCAGGCATAAAGCGTAACACCTTGCTCCCGCAACTTTGCAGCAGCTTCGTTGTTACGAACATCGTTTGCCATGGCGGTACGCAGAGCAAGCGATTCCATAGCGACCTTCATGATTGTCTGGTGCTTTTCTGGCATTGCATCAAAGACAGCCTTGTTGCAGGCCAGGTGATCTGACGGCATGGAGTGAAAGCCCGGATAGTTGGCATGCTTAACGATGTCGTACAGACCGAGGCCGACATTGTTGGCAAGACTCGATGCATCGGCACCATCAATAATACCGGATTCCAACGCGGTAAAGATCTCGGTAAAATCCATTACGATAGGCTTGGCACCAAGTTTTTCAAAAATTTTGGTCTCCAGGCCTGGCGGCGAACGGAATTTCCAGTCTTTGAAGTCATCAACGCCTCTGATCGGCTTGGATGACGCCAGTGATTCCTGGCCGTAAACCCACCAACCAATGAGTTCCATGTCGAACTTGTTGTACAGCTGCTGAGCTGCTTCCAGACCACCGCCGTAATAGAGCCATGAGAGCTGCTGATACGGTGTATCGTAGCCACCCATGATATCGCCGACAAACTGAAAGGCCGGGTTTTTACCGGTCTGGTAGGCGCCGCCGGTCATATCACAGTCAATGATACCGGTTGCAGCCGCATCGAAGGACTCAACAGACTTGGTCACTGATGACGAGTAGAACATTTCCACTTCGATCTCGCCGCCGGACATTACCTTGAGGTTCTCGACAAACTCCGTTGCCAGTTTACCGGACAGCTGCTCTGGAGCGTAGTGCGTCTGAATGCGCAGTTTTGTCATATCTGCTGAAACGGCAGCCGTAGCGAGGCACAATGTAGCCATCGCAACACCACCAGCCATCAGCGATTTTTTGAATGTTTTCAACATAAACCCCTCCTATTATTGATTTTTATCCCAGAAATTGGGATATTCCAAGATGCTGCCATATTGTGGCAACCTCTGAAAAATAAACACAATTTTACATTCATGGTCAACAAGTGTTTGGTTGTTTTGTTCCACGGTACCACAGTGTTGTATTAATTCTAGATCGCTGACGGTGACAGACCTCTAGTTGATACCACTCTCACGGCTCCGTCGGACCACCGCATCCGGTCGTTTGGAGAGATCGGGAAGCAGCTCCATACCGAGCCCTGCCCCATCGGGCGGTCTGACATAGCCGTTTTCCATTATCGGCAGGGCGGTCGCAACCTCGCTGAACCAGCCGCCGTTGTAAAAGGCTCGAACACTTTCCTGGATCAAGGCATTTGGTTCGTGCACCGACATATGCGTCGCCGCTGTGTAGATCACTGGTCCGGTGCAGTCATGTGGCGCAAACGGCAAATGGTGAGCCGCGGCCAGCTGGGCGATGGCGTGGGCTTCGGTAATCCCGCCGACCCAGCCGATATCGAGCATGACAATGTCAACAGCTTTGGCCTCGATCAAATCACTGAACCCCCAGCGGCCGGCGATCGTCTCACTGGCGGTCACCGGACACCTGGTTTGAGCCTTGAATTCACCTATGGTGGCCAGCCGATCCATGCGAATCGGATCCTCGATCCAGAACGGGTCAAATTCTTCCAAGGCACGGGATATTTTGACAGCAGTAGGCAGATTCCACAGGCTATGGCACTCGAGCATGATATCCATCTTGTCGCCTACTGCACTGCGAATTTTTGCAAATGGCTCCAGCCCCCTGCGCAGGTCGGGTGCAGAAATATCAAGCCCCCCCGAAGCCTCGGCGTATTTGTCGAGCGGCCAGATCTTCATACCGGTAATGCCCTGCTCCAAAAGGCTCTCGGCCAGTTCGCCAGCACGGTTCAGGAACCCATCAAGATCTTCATAGGGACCTTGCTCAGCGCCAGTGCCCCAGTTTTCCGAAAGCTGCCCTTTGTTAGAGCGGATGTACTGGTAGCCGGCACACGTATTGTAGGTTCTGACAGAGTCTCTGGTGAGGCCCCCCAGCAGTTGATAAATCGGTTGTCCGGTAATCTTGCCCCAGAGGTCCCAGAGGGCAACATCTATGGCTGATACCCCCCTCATTTCCGCTCCGGAACCACGAACGCCGCAATAGCCCTGCATCTTTTTATGCAGATAAGTTACCCGCAGAGGGTCCTGCCCAAGCACCAGTGGTGCGGCCGTTTCATGAATCCAGGCCTCGACCGCCTGGGGGCCGAAAAATGTTTCTCCCAGACCAACCAGCCCTTCGTCAGTCTCGAGAAACACCCAAAGCAGATTGCCGAATTCCTCCAGCCTCAACGTTTCGATTGCGGTTATTTTCATAGACTGCTTCCTTCCCTGGTCATCGCCGAAAAATTATCCACGATTTCTATATCAGCTTCTGAATTATCTGCGCCCACAGTCGCTATCCTGATTTCATTGGCCCCAGGAAGGCCTCGGCTGAGTGTCTCAGTTCATTTCTGGCAGCGGACTCCGGCAGTTTCGAGTTCGCTGATAGTCGCTTCGGCGGCAGCCGGGTTTACCGGTCGAGTCCCCTGCAGCAGCACCCTGGTTTCATATCCCAGAGAAGCCGCATCCAGGGCGGTGAACTTCACACAATAGTCAAAAGCCAGACCGACAACATCGATCTCTTCGATCTCGTAGGACTGCAGAGCCCGTTGAAGCCCGGTATCGTGCCGGCGGGCGTTGTCGAAAAAAGCAGAGTAGCTGTCGACTTCGACATGCTGCCCCTTTTTGATGATCAAAGTGCGTTGTCCCGTTTCCGTTATTTTGATCAGCTGATGCAGAATATCCCGGTGAATTCTGGCCCCTTCCTCCCCCTGAACGCAGTGATCCGGCCAGAACACCTGTTCAAGACCGCCCAGCTCACCCACATCAAAAGACTTGGCGCCCGGGTGTGTTGACGCGAAGGATCCATGGTCGGTGGGATGCCAGTCCTGGGTTGCCACTATCAATTCGTAGTGGGCCGTCCTGGTCATAAGATCAGTGACGAAGGGGATGATCTGATCTCCCTCCCCAACTGCGAGGTTGCCGTTGGGCAGAAAATCATTCTGCACATCGACAATGATCAATGCCTTTTTCATTTCTCTGTACCTGATCTGGAATTGTTATTCATGTTTCCGTTTCCATGCAATTCACTGAGCCGTTCCTTGATGACTTCAAACTCATGAATCCGCATCTCTTCCCGGTGATCAAAGAGATCCTGGGACAGTCCGGCCGGATAACCGTGAGGATTTTCAAAGCGGAAAATAGCCCGGTCAAACCGACCCAGCCCGCCAAGGGTTCTCTGGCGCATGGCCGCGACAGATTCTTTCTCGCCAACCCTTCTGCCGCGCTCAAACAACGGGTGGAGAAGACAATGTACGCTGATGTTCTTGGTGGGGATAATTTTTCGCCTCCAAGGGTCTTCTGGGCTAATGATGGTAATTACCTTCTCCCTGATCGACGGCCGCTTTTCTGTAAGGGTATCGAAAATGACATCACCGACGTTGATATCGCCATGCTGCAGGCGCGCTATATCGAGACAGCCAGGCAGCGAGCTTTTGGCGGCCTGCTCGGATAGCTTTATCCGCTCCACCGTCTCTCCATCTCTGTTCTCTATGGCTGCCAGTTTATACACACCGCCCAGTGCTGGTTCATCGAAGGCGGTGGCCAGCTTGGTGCCAACCCCCCAGATATCGATCGGAGCACCCTGGCTCTTGAGGCTGGTGATCAGTCGTTCGTCTAAATCGTTGGAGGCAACAATTCTGGTTTCCGTGAAGCCCTGCTCGTCCAGCAGCTGACGGGCCTGACTGGACAGGTAAGCCAGATCGCCGGAATCGAGCCGTATACCCATCAGATCGCTCCCCCGCTGTCTGAGCTTTCGTCCCGCTTCAATGGCATTTCTGACCCCTTCCAAAGTATTGTAGGTGTCTACCAGCAGTACCGAATTATGGGGGAAGAGATCGCTGTAGGCCTCGAATGCCTGAGGTTCATTGTCGAAGGCCATCACCCAGCTATGGGCATGGGTGCCTCTTACCGGGATGCCGAAGCGAGCTCCAGCCAGGACATTTGAGGTGGCATCCACACCTCCGATGAATGCAGCTCGGCTGGCTGACAACCCGCCGTCAAATCCGTGGGCCCGCCGAAGTCCAAACTCGAGCACCTCATCATTGGCGGCTGCCAGCCTGACTCGTGAAGCCTTGGTGGCTACCAGGGTCTGAAAGTTCATCAGGGTCAGCAGAGTCGTTTCGATGATCTGGCCATCAAGCAACGGTGCCCGAACCCGGACTATAGGTTCATGGGGGAAGATGATAGTACCCTCTGGAACTGCTTCGATCGAACCGCGGAACCTCCAGGCGCTGAGATAGTCAAGAAAATCTTTAGAAAAAAGTGGTGATCCGTCTCTTCCCGTTAAGGACGAGAGATAGTCGATATCATCTGAATTGAACGAGTGATCCTCCAACCACTCGGCGAAACTCTGCAGGCCGGCAGCAACTACGTACCTGCCGCCAAAGGGCGGCGTCCGATAGAACATGTAGAAGATCGACTGACGCTCGCTGAGCCCGGTGCTGAAATAGCCCTGAGCCATGGTCAATTGATAGAGATCTGTGGCCAGGGCCCGGGACGTCCCGGGGTAGGTCCTGTTATTTACATCGTCATCCGACATGGATTTATGTATAGAATAGTGGTTCCGGTTTATCCAATTAGACCCTAATCCCTTTTACCGGTTAATGCAAAAAAGGGCTCCGGGCAGATTGCTAGCGACCTTCTGCGGTAATAGCCAGCAGTGTGTTCCAGAGCGCCTCGCTCTGCCAGCGCTTCAGCACCACCACGTCAAGTTTCGCCAGAATTTTCAGGATCTCTTGCGCTTCTTCGTTTTGTAGACCCGAAAGAACAAGCCAGCGGTGATGGCGCAGATGTTCAGCAGTCAGCAGATCCTGCAGCACCGGAAAGCCGATATTGGCGGCCAGGAGATCCGAGGGCAGCTCAGCGAAACTCTGGGCCCGGCCGTTGACGGCCAGAACCCGCTGCTCAAGATGGTTAATTCGTATATTGTCTGCCGCTGTGGTTGAGGCCAGCATATTGTTGTCAACCGCAATCACCTGCCGGCAGCCTAGGCTGGCTCCGGCCAGAGCCAGCAAGCCGGTACCGGTACCCAGATCGAGCATGCGCTCAACTTTTCCTCCGGCACAGGCAATCTCGATTGCCGTCAGACAGGCAAGCGTGGTTGGATGGGTACCATTGCCAAAAACCAGCCCCGGATCAAATCTCAGAGAAATCTCGTCGTCTGCGGCAACCTTTTTTAACCAGGGAGGAGTAAGCAGAAAGCGCCCGATTTTGACCGGACCTTCAAAGCCACCCTGCCACTCCTGGTAGGTCATTTCAAACTGATCCTCCAGAGCAATTTCCTGGTTTCCCTCCAGCAGTTTTTCGATGATGTCGTCCGCTGGCTGACGGAAGAAGAGAAAACAATAGCCATCATCTTCCCAGTTGCCGATAAACCCCTCCAGGTCGATGTCGATATCGGCGGGATCGCCTTTGAGGCAGTAAATGCTCAATACGGTATCGGGCAGAAGCGGTTGATGGCTGGCTGGCGTCAAGGGTATACACACTATGGTAGAAATGGGTT
Organism: Desulfocapsaceae bacterium; assembly: GCA_051010975.1. Taxonomy (GTDB): domain Bacteria; phylum Desulfobacterota; class Desulfobulbia; order Desulfobulbales; family Desulfocapsaceae; genus JABDQA01. The sequence continues at coordinate 835 of JBPCUV010000159.1, read as the reverse complement.
TTCGGCAGTAGCCGGGCAGGTCTCTTTTTCTCGCTTTTTTTAACAGTTTATTGCACAATGAACAATTAAATCTTAGTCTTGTTATACATAGTACCGCGGCCTCGGTCGCCGAGATCATGTGGAATCAGCGCTACAGTGAACCGGGCTTCGCCTACGGAACAGCCCCCAACGACTTTCTGGTTGCCTCAACCGTGTTGCTGCAACCGGAATCTGAGGTCTTATGTCTCGCCGAGGGAGAGGGTCGAAACGCTGTCTATCTGGCAACTCTCGGACACCGGGTTACCGCAGTCGATTCATCTGCCGTGGGCCTTGAAAAGGCCCACTCACTGGCCCAGGAGCAGTCGGTAGCGATACAGACCATCGAAGCCGACCTCGACGATTTCATCATCAATTCCGGCTCCTTCCAGGCCATTGTCTCGATATTTTGCCACTTGCCGCCTGCTGTTCGAACACGGCTTCATCAAAAGGTCTGCAAAGGCTTGGTTCCCGGCGGTATCTTCATCCTCGAGGGCTTTGCCCAAAAACAGATCGAGTTCGATACCGGCGGTCCCCGCAATATCGATTTGCTGATGGATCTTGAAGAGCTGAAGCAAGAACTCGATCAATTGGAACTGAAGCATGCGATCGAGACCGAACGCCACATACATGAAGGGGAATATCACCATGGCAACGGTGCCATCGTACAGATTATCGGAACCAAGCAAAGGTGATATGAATCTATTTCAGGGGGGAAAACAATGACCATAACCATCCTCTGGTACCACTGGCTTATTTTGGGAATGCTGCTGATCCTCGCCGAAATGCTGCTGCCCAGCTTCACCCTGCTCTGGTTTGG
>JBPCUV010000158.1:0-10329 GCA_051010975.1 Desulfocapsaceae bacterium | reverse complement strand
TTGATTATTCGGCACATGCCTTTGCCGTCACCGAATTCGAGAACGCCTGCTTCCATGGCTACACCGAAGGCAACTGAAGTCTCTATGGTGTCAATCCCAATATCATCCATCAGCCAGTCAGCTTCAGCTATGTCGTCGAGGTCTTCAACACAGCAATCTGCACCCATGGCCCATATCGATTCGTACTCGAACCCGGCAGTCTTGAATTTCTTGTCCTTATCATTGTAAATTTGAGAACATTGGATAACGCAGCCGGCGTGGCAATTATGGCTGGGCTTGCCTCCACGCTCCTGGATGATGTCGTACATGGTTTCGCCGGAAATCTTGTCGTGACCGTCGAATTGCCCAAGCGTAAAGTTCTTGGTTGGCAGGCCACCGGCCTCATTGATCACGTTGATCAGAGCATTGGTGCCGTAAGTTTTTAATGTCTGGCTTACCTGGTTGTCTAGAAGAGCCTTGGCAAATGCCCGGTTGGCACCCTTGAAATCATCGGGATTGGTAATCTCGACTTTATTGTCCTTTGGGTCGATGGAAATGAATTTCACTTTCTTTGACCCCATGACCGCTCCAAGACCACCTCTGCCGTTTGACCTGAGGTTGCCGTCAGGATCAACAACGGAGAGGTTGGCGGAAGCCATTTTCATTTCACCTGCAGGGCCAATGGTAATTACGCCCTGTTTGCCATCAAGCTTTTCGCTGAGAGTCTTAGCTACTGCATAGTTGCCTTTACCAACCAATTCAGTTTCTTCACTGACGGTGAGGCTGTCTGCCGACAGGGCAATTGAATACCATTTGTCATCTTTTGGCATACCCTCGATGATCAGGGCTTTGCAACCGCAGCGGGCTAAATATTGAGCAGAGGTGCCTCCGGCGTTTGATTCTTTAATTCCTCCGGTGAGCGGGCTTTTGGCTCCTGCCGAAAGTCGTCCTGAGTTGGCGGCGACGGTTCCGGACAGAAGACCGGGAGCAAAGACCAGTTTGTTGTTTGCACCGAGCGGATGACAGGTGGGAGGAACCTCAGCCGCTACAATGGTTGAAGTAAGTCCACGACCGCCCAATCCTGCCCAGTCCTGAGGTACATCCTCTATGCTGGTGCTCAGGTCGGTCATGTTAACCCGAAAAATTTTGTCTGCCATAATCGATCTCCTTTGGGTTGATGTTTAGGTTTGTCGTTTGATTGTTACGGCTGAAATGGGGTCGTTGATCAGCCGTTATTGTTCATATATTAAGGATCCGCAACTTCTGAGATTGTACCCGCCCAACTCTTCAATTCTGGATCTGAATGTGGCGTTGTGGAGCAGTTCCATGGCCGCAATTATTCGTCTATCGTCGAGGAACAGGGTTGGTACGATCAGGTCATAGCGCTCTTCTGCAATGGGCACAAAATCAAGATCAAGGGCCAGGGCCGCTGCTCTGATTCCCATGCCGGCATCTACACTACCGCTCAACACAGCGGCAGCCACATTCATGTGGGTGTACTCCTCATGATTATATCCGGCTATCTGTTCAGGTTCAAGACCGGAATCCCTGAGGATTTTATCGGTGAGCAGTCTGGTGCCTGCGCCTTTCTGTCTATTGATAAAAGATAGGTCTTTGGTAATGATGTCGGCAAATGACTGGATGTTATGAGGATTTCCTCTGGGGGTGATGAAACCCTGCTCACGATAACAGAGATTGATCAAATTAAGCGGTGTGTCAGTAAGAAATCGTTTGATGAAAGAAATGTTGTATTCGCCACTTTCTTCGTCGAGCAGGTGAGATCCGCCAAAATGAGCCTCACCGCGCCTGATGGCCATGATTGCTCCCATGGAGCCGACATGGGCGGATGAGAGCCGAATCGGCGGGGACAAGCGGTGCAGAAAGTTGGCCATCAAATCGAGAATATTGTCGTGACTGCCAATTGCAACCAGGGTTGAGTCAATTTCCTTTCTGCTGCGCAACATCTCGACCCGGACGGTTTCCCCTGCACCGATGCCTTCACTGCCGGATGGTATCGTCAACAAGCCATCGGCTCTGACCATAGACATCACTGACCCTGCGCCTTTTCCGGAAGGGGTGGCAATCAATTTACTGCCAACTTGCCCAAGTGTGACTCGAACGAATTGATCGACCCCCATTGATGAATGCATGGGTCTGGACATAATCGCTTCGCAGACTTCGTCATCGGGTAAAGGTTTGCCCGAAAATCCATAGACGAGTTCCCTACCAAAAAGATGCAGGGTGAGCAGGGCTGAAATAGGATATCCCGGCAACCCGACGACGGGTGTATCACCAATCAGTCCGAGAATAACAGGCTTTCCAGGTTTGATCGCCACTCCATGGATTACAATTTCACCGGTACTGCCAAGCACTGATCTTGAAAAATCTTTAGTTCCAGCTGAAGCGCCGGCATTGGTAAAAATAATATCAGAATTTGTGGCGGCATCAAGAACTGCTTTGGTGAGCAACTCGGGGTTGTCTGAGACAGGAGGATGCACGCTAACCTCAGCTCCCCATTGTGAAAGATAGCCTGCCAGAATCCTTGAATTGAACTCGATGATCTGGCCTGGTGCAACCTTACTTCCCGGTTCGATTAACTCGGATCCTGTGGGTATTACTGTCACCAACGGTCTTGCGGTAATCTCCACTTCGATGATGCCGGCGGCCAGCAACGCTCCCTGATCAATCGGTCGTATGGTGTGACCTTGCGGGACAATCAACTCTGTGGCGACGATATCTTCACCAACCGTGCGCACGTGCTGCCAGGGAGTAGCCGGGTTAATCAGCTCAATATCTTCATTGGCGAGCTCGTAGACATCCTCGATCATGACCACCGCATTATAAGGCTCGGGTACAGAGTTACCCGTGTTCACAGGTAAATACTGGTCCCGAGAAAGTCTGACCGGTGAAGCTTCACTGGCCATTCCCAGATCTTGGAATTGGACAGCAACCCCATCCATGGCTGAGGCGTTGTAGGTGGGTGAGGAGTGATGCGCGTAGATAGGTTTGGCAGTGGTTTGTCCAAGGGCATCATCGACTCTGATCTTGATGATTTTGGGCTTGAAGAAGCCATGTTCGTTCAACGTTTGATGCCATAGTTCCCTGGCTTCAGCCAAAGGCTTATTTGAGAGATATACGGAGTCGGTCTTCATGGGTAAAGATACACCTCGACAATTTCATCGATACTCACCCCCTGGGAATCTTCATCAATAAGAAAATAGCCATGGGCTTTGGATAAGGTTGATATTGCCCCAGATTTACCTAGAATGGGATTTGCCTGGAGTTCGTCTGATTCGAATCTAAGTTCCACTCGGATTACATCGAGTCTGCCGGCAGCCGAATTAATGTTTCTTTTCAGCCGTGCTTTGACTGAAGATTGAATAACAGGTGCTCCAGACGACCTCCCGGATAGAGCTTCTATCGCAGGTCTGACGAAGAAGTCGAAACAGACCATGGCCGAAACAGGATGGCCGGGTAGGCCGAAAACCGGAGTGTTGTTGCAGAGACCTATAATCACAGGTTTTCCAGGTTTAAGAGAAACGCCATGAACAAGAATCCCCGGATTTCCGAGTCGCTCAATGGCCTGCTCGCCGAGATCACGCATGCCGACAGAGCTACCACCTGAAAAAAGGACAAGATCGGTTTGTTGAACCGCCTCTTCAACGGTTGAGAAAAAAGAGGATTCGTCGTCACTGACAATGCCGTAATCGCTGACCTGGGCACCGCAGCGAAGAACATGAGAGCCAAGTACGATAGAGTTTATGTTTCTAATCTTACCTGGCCCAACGGGTTCTCTATAGTCAATGATCTCGTCGCCGGTGGAAATAATAGCAACGGTTACCCGCTTGAAAACTTTGACTTCGGTTACTCCTAGGCCGGCCAGCAGTCCAAGTTCCTGAGGCCGCAGAAGACGACCGCTCTCTATAGCCATGCCACCTTTAGCGATATCATCGCCTTTTCTGATTAGGTTGCCGCCGCTGCCTACCGGCTTAATTATTTCTATAACCTTGTCGTCTACGGGTACTGTATGCTCGTGCATCACTACTGCATCGGCACCTGCCGGCAGGATCCCACCGGTGGGGATTTTATAACAACTACCTCTGGTAAGCCTTCCCCGGGGCGATTCTCCCATAATTACTTCACCGTTGATATCCAGATAACCCGGCATCGACTGTGAAGCACCGAAAGTGTCAGCAGCGACTACCGCGAAACCGTCCATTGTTGATCTTTCAGTGGGGGGCAGGTCTTCCGGAGCAACCACCTGGCTGGCGCAGATCCGGTCCAGACACTCGTCCAGCGGCAGGGTCTCGGTTTTGAGCAGCCTATCTGGAATCTGAGAGAGCAGCAGGGCCCGGGCAGAAGCAACCGAAGTGAGACGGGCCCTGCCAAGCATGTCGAGCGGTACAGATGATTCGGTCATCAGAGGTTAACCTCGACCCTGAGTTGCGCTGCCGAAGAAAGTTCTTCAATGAGTTGGGTTGAACTTATATTGTTATTATCAATTGTGATATCTAAGAAGGAGTTGACCAGGCCAGGTCGAAGTTCGAGAAAAAGATAAAGATCTCTGGCGTCGATCCGGATACCGCTTGTAAACAGTCCTGGGCCCATGTCACGGGCAACGGTATTGAACAGTTTAACCCGAACTTCAACAGGCTTCCCTTGCTGCGAAACATCCAGAACGGTTCGGGGCTTGCGCAGTGCTCCGCAGATGCTTCCCTTTTTCATGATTGCACCCACCAGTCCTGGCATTGCAGAACCAAGCGCAACCGTCGCTCTTTCTCCGGCCAGTGCAGACTCAAGATCGTCAAGGGCATCGCCGTTATAAAAAATGGTTTGCACTTCTTTTGCTAAGTATTCTTCGGTGAATCCCGGCAGGTTCATCAGAAATTCGTAGATAGAATCACCCTCTGTTCCAGTTACAAAAAAACCGGACTGTAGGACAGTTGACAAGCGAAGGGCATCACTCTCGCTGCAGCTGAATCTGAGCGACGGTAACGAAGCTGTTTGATCTATCATTTGAGCAGCTAACCTTTCTGGATATTAATTTTTGCCGACTTGCCTATTCCAGGCTCATGCTATAGTGTGCAAAATAGTTGTAACACATTGTTTATAGTAAAAGAATCGGGTAGTAAAGAGCAATTTTTAAAAGTAAGCTCTCAACGGAGTAAAGAACGCACCATGAAAGATAATACATTGTTGCCGCTAGACAATTTTAAAAAAATAAAAGGACCGCTGGTCGCAGTTGTGCTGGATGGTATGGGATTTGGTAAAGATGACGGTTCTGACGGGATTAAAGTTGCCCACACGCCTACTTTGGATCTACTTTTAAAGGAACCTTTGTTCATTACCTTAAAAGCACACGGTAAGGCAGTAGGACTCCCCAGTGATGACGACATGGGCAATTCCGAGGTTGGCCATAATGCGCTTGGAGCAGGAAGGGTCTTTGCCCAGGGAGCCAAACTGGTAAGCGATGCGATTGGCTCTGGTGCGATTTTTGAAGGAAAGAGCTGGTCTGTGATCGAGAAAAGATGCCATGCAGGAGGAACACTTCACCTGATCGGCCTGATTTCTGATGGGAATGTACATTCACACATCGATCATCTATACGCTATAATCAGACGGTGTGCAGATACCGGCATCAACCGTGTAAGAATACATGGACTGCTTGACGGGCGTGACGTGGGAGCTAAAAGTGCGCTTCAATATTTCGGTCCTTTGGAGAGATTCTGTGCTGAACTGCAGAAAAATGGTTGTGACTGCAGAATTGCCTCCGGCGGAGGCCGCATGCTGACTACCATGGACCGTTACGAGGCCGACTGGAAAATTGTCGAGCAGGGATGGGATACCCATGTTCTTGGCATCGGCAGGATGTTTCCCTCTGCCTCGGAAGCCATCTCAGCCTACTATGTTGAGGATCCAGAAACTACCGATCAGTATATGGATCCGTTCGTGGTCGCAGAGGAAGCACAGCCGGTAGGTCCAATTGTAGACGGAGACAGTGTTGTGTTCTTCAATTTCAGAGGCGATCGGGCCATCGAAATTTCGAGAGCTTTTGAAGAACCAGATTTTTCTCACTTCGACCGTAAGCGCTATCCCCAGGTCTTCTACGCTGGTATGATGGAATATGACGGTGACGCCAAAATTCCCACTAACTACCTGGTGGAACCCCCTGCCATAGACGACACGCTAGGAGAATATCTGTGTGCTTCTGGAATTAGGTCTTTTGCGATTTCAGAGACCCAGAAGTTTGGGCATGTGACCTATTTCTGGAACGGCAACAAGTCCGGATATATCGATGCAGACCTTGAAGAATACGTCGAAATTGAGTCCGATAGGCTGGCATTTGATCTCAAACCCTGGATGAAGGCAGTGGAGATAACCGATCGGGTGATTGAGGCGATAAAGTCTGGCAGCTATGAATTTATCAGGATTAATTTTGCCAATGGCGACATGGTCGGCCATACCGGTGTCGAGCCGGCCGTGAGAATTGCTGTTGAGACCGTCGATCTCTGTTTGTCGAGGCTGCTATCGGTTTTGGCCAAAGCCGGAGGGATCTGTCTGGCAACCGCTGATCATGGCAATGCTGACTGTATGTGGACTGAAAAAAACGGAGTCCGGACCCCCATGGTCGCTCATACGCTTAGCCCGGTTCCTCTGGTCATCAAAGATTATGATGGTGCCAACCAATTCAAAATGACCGAGGTTAAAGATCCAGGACTGGCCAATGTCGCAGCAACGCTATGTGTACTACTTGGACTGCAGCCTCCAGAGGAATACGAACCGGCGTTGATCGATTTGGATAACTAGACCCCATTTTGCTAATACATTTATAAAACAAATACCCATGGAGCGATTGAGCAAATCTGAGCTGAAGCGCCAGCACAAACAGATTGAAACCGCAGCTAAAGAAGTTGTCGTTTTGAACGACAGTGAGCTGGGTAAATTACAGTTGGAAGCTGAAGTGGTCGAGGCTGCAAGACTCTGCAGAACTCTAAAAGGAGGTTCGCTGAAAAGACAGATAAAGTATGTGGCCAAGCTTCTCAAACAGGGTGAGATAGAAGATCTATTAAAGCAGCTCGCTCAGATGAAGGGCTCCAAACTAGAGGGAGACCGTTTTCATCATCAGGCAGAGCGGCTACGTGACGCACTTATCAACGAGGCGCTCGATGTCCGCGATGACTGTATACAGGAAGGCGTTGCGATGGAGATGGACTGGCCCAGCGAGATACTCGACGGAATAGTGGAAGAATACACACAAATTGATGAGTTGGAACTACGCAGATCTGCCTATCAGTATGCACGGACCAGAAACAAGTCGCACAGTCGTGAGTTGTTCCGAATTTTAAGGGCGGCGGCTGAGAAACAAAAGTATATACAAGAAGGTTAGAGATCAGGGGCGGGAGATAAGTGATGCAGAAGGTTAAATTGATATGAAAGGAATTTTTGCCGACAGGATGCAGGATGTCCCTCGATCGTTTATCAGGGAAATCCTAAAAGTCACCACCGACAAGAGCATGATTTCCTTTGCCGGAGGACTACCTAACCGACAGTATTTCCCTCTGGATCAATTAAAAGAGTCTACCAACAGGGTATTTGACGATCGAGGAACTGATTGTCTTCAGTACAGCAATTCTGAGGGATTGCTTGAACTGCGGGAATGTATTTCCCGAAGGTACAAAGCTGAAGAGGGCATAGAAATTCCAGCTGAACGAATTCTGATAACCAATGGCAGCCAGCAAGCGCTTGATCTTATCGCCAAGGTGACCATCAACGATGGCGATCCTGTTGTAATTGAGGAACCTGGCTATCTTGGCGCTATACAGGCACTCTCGCTCTACCGTCCTCATTACCTTCCGGTCAAGGTTGATGATGAGGGGATGGACGTAAGTGGCCTTGAGATGGTGATTAATCGTAATCCCAAGATGATGTATACAGTGCCAAACTTTCAGAATCCGTCGGGTATTTCCTATTCCCACGAGAACAGGTGCCGCATCGTTGAAGTTATCCAGGATAGTGACTGCCTGTTAATTGAAGATGACCCATATGGGTCTCTGAGGTTTTACGGAGAACCGGTCGAGTCCTTTCATCATCTGGCGCCAGATCAGACAATCCTGCTCGGATCGTTCTCAAAAACGGTGGTTCCGGGTTTTCGGATAGGCTGGGTAGCGGCTCCCGAAAAAATTTACGATAAACTTCTGATTGCCAAGCAGGCTGCAGATCTGCATACCTGCAATTTTACCCAATATGTACTTCTTGATTTTCTGACCAACAACGAAATAGAAGAGCATCTTCAGAAAATCCGCACCGCTTACGGAAATCAATGCCGGGCAATGATTGAGTCCATCGAGCATAATTTTCCGGATTATGTCACCTGCACTAAACCAAACGGCGGAATGTTTCTATGGGGGAGACTACCGGACAACATGAGCTCCCTTGTGTTATTTGAGAAAGCGGTAAGAAAGAAGGTCGTCTTTGTGCCTGGAGAACCTTTCTATACAAGGGAAACGGCCTCATCTGCCTTTCGATTGAATTTTTCCTGTACAGATGAGAAATTGATCGGAGAAGGTATCGACCGCCTGGCGGAAGCCATTTTGTCAATGGAGTCAGACTAAAACCTTCCGGCCATTTTTATCCAGAATGTCACCGCTTTCCACAAAGGCATAGGCACTGTGTTTGTGAATTGATTCAAAACTTTCGACACTGGCGGAAAACCAGGTAATGTCCGGGTGGTCGAGGGCCGCCAAAGCGACCTTTCTGACCACATCTTCAACGAACATTGGATTGTTGAAGGCAGTTTCTGTGACGTACTTTTCGTCGGGCCGTTTGAGCAGTGAATATAGCTCACAAGAGCCACAATGTTCAATTAGTTCAATCAGATCCTCAATCCAGATCATTCTGCTGAAGCGCACGGTGATGGTAATTTCCGCCCGTTGATTGTGAGCCCCTGCTTCACTGATTTCCTTTGAACATGGACATAGTGTCGTCACCGGCACTGCCACGGTCATTGAGAAGCCGTTGTTCTCCCCGATGGTACCGCTGAAAATGCATTGGTATTCCATCAACCCTGAAGTGTCGGTGACCGGAGCTTTCTTTTCAAGAAAATAGGGAAAACTCATATCGATCTGGGTCGACTCGGCATTAAAGAATTCCTGTACATCGGAGAGTAGTTCCTGAAATTCTGATACGGCGATTTTGTCGATATAGCGGTTGATAATTGCCGTAATGGAGCCAATGCAATTAGGCTGCAATGGTGTTGGAATGCGGGTTTGAAGGCTGATGTCGGCAATGGTGTTTTGGATGTTGCCGTCTTTTTGCATCACCCTGATCGGCAGCTTGATATGTTTTACGCCTGCGGTCTGGATCGCCATTGGTATCTTTCTTTCTGAAACTGATTGCAGTCTAGAGTCTTATTGATTTGCAGCAGCTAACGCTGTAACACCATATAGCCTTTTTCGATGAATTCACATAATTTTCAGTGTACCTTTATCAACTGTTCCCTGGAGCGGTTTCATAGCTACTCTGATTTTACTTCTCAAGTGACTGATACAATAGATAAAATAAGGATCGACAAGTGGCTGTGGGCAGCCCGCTTTTTTAAGACCAGATCACTGGCAACCCAGGCCGTTCAAGGCGGCAAGGTCCACGTCAACGGGCAACGCGTGAAACCTTCGAGGATGGTGTCGGTCGGCGATGAACTGAAGATCAACAAACTTGAACAAATCTTCGAGGTGACCGTAAAAGGTATAAACAGGTTTCGTCGCCCTGCAAAAGAGGCATGGAATCTCTACGAGGAATCTGAAGCGAGCATTAAAAATAGAGAAGATCAATCACAGATGCGTCGATTGATCAGAGCTCCCGGAGCAGCGCCTGCAAAGAGACCGGACAAAAGAGACCGTCGAAAAATACGCGAATTCATAAAAAAAGATTAAGAGAGGTATCCCAGATGAATAAGATAAAGCGAGCACTCATCAGCCTTACCGATAAATCTGGAATTGAAGATTTTGCCGCCGCACTTGCCAATTTAGGTGTTGAAATCTTATCAACCGGGGGTACCGCTGCACGGTTGCGAGAAGCAGGCATCGAAGTGACTGACGTCTCTGATTTTACCGGATTCCCTGAAATGCTAGACGGTCGCGTTAAAACCCTTCATCCTAAAGTGCACGGCGGTATCCTCCACCAACGAAGCAACCCTGATCACCTCGATCAATGTAAAGACCATGGTCTTGAACCGATCGATCTTGTCGCGGTTAATCTTTATGCTTTTGAGAAAACCACAGCCGCTCCTGGCTGCACCCTAGAAGCTGCGATTGAAAATATTGATATCGGCGGCCCGACTCTGCTCAGGGCCTC
>JBPCUV010000157.1:0-3773 GCA_051010975.1 Desulfocapsaceae bacterium | reverse complement strand
CCACCAGAAGAGCCCTGCCGGCCCGGTTAAGATCCCCCATCACCAGGGCTGCGGCGGTTGCCACGATCGGCACCATGAGGGGGGCGATAATCATGGCGCCGATGACAGTGGCAGTTGAATCTTTGAGTACACCATAGGTGGCAATAATGGTTGACAACAGCAACAGCATACCAAAACGTTCCAGGCTGATGCGCTGCTTCGGACCTTCCCAGAAAAGTTTACCCTCCAACTTGGGGATATCTTCTGGAGTGAACTTGTTGTCGTCGATTATGTTTTTTACGATGCCCATCCGATAACTTCGCTCTGCTAAATCGCTGTGGAGTAGACGCCCTGTAGAACCTTATTCTCAGCCCGTTTTAGAACTGCCAAACCAACGCATAAAGATTGGACCAGTTATGATGTTAAATCTTAATTGTCCGGCGTATACCAGATCGGGCTGGTGTAGGCACGCTCCTGGGTGACCATGGGTACTTCTTTAGGCATTTCGACACCAAAGCGCTTGGCTTCATAAGCTGTCCAGCGTGGTGTCGGAATTTCCAGAACGCGGCAATAATAAAAGGCCTTCTCTCCGGGGTCGAAATCTGGATCCGTCCAGATGCCGATTAACTCAGGTGCTCCTATGGTGTTCGTCCAGGTGGCGTTCTTCACATCAACGGTGTTGCCCACCGGCGGCAGTTTACCGTCAGCACCCGGTGCGCGGTCGCCACTCCAAACCACGTCATAGACCTTTTCATGGGTTTCTCCTGACCCGTCGAGCCAGCCTTTAATAATTTGAATACGGTCCAGGTTGCCACTATGGGAGTCTTTTAAAGCTGCCACCAGAAATGTGGGCGCCGTCTTTCCTTCCGGTGCTTCGAGCAGATCTCCACCCATGGGAACTCCTTTTGTATATCCCATTTCAGCGGGCAATCTGTTCAATGCATCTTCTTCCATAAAGTCCCAGCCGCCAAAGAACCGAACCCACATCCTCGATCCGGTGGTGGCGTATACTTCCTTGCGGACTATGGCGTCAAAAATTGCTTCACGAGTGTTCTCAGTGGCCCATACTGCAGCATAACCACTGGACGCCTGCTGCCATCCATAGACAGTGAGATCCGGATCCTTTGGAGAGGCAATTACGACATGCTCCCAGCGGTGGGGCTCAGGTTCGACTCCCGAGTGTTTGCCGAAAAAGTTATCCTCTTCCACTGCTGGTAGCGAGGTGTGGGCATCGGTGCTGCCGATCATGCCGAATTTGAAGGGGTTGATGCCGAGTTTTTGTTCCAGTGCAAGGCCAGTTTTCAGCGCCGATCGGGCGTATTCATACTGGAGCATTTCAGGTTTTTTCACCTCAGTGCCGTCAAGGTTAGAATCATCCCAGGTCTCGTAGTCGGCGAATTCGTCATCAGGCGACAGAAATGGATGGGCTTCACCATCGCCCTTGATCTGGGTTGCTTCTATAACAGGCTCCAGACTTGCCCTTAGTCTGGCAAGTTCTGGACTCAGCGGTTCACCGCTATAGTCCTCAACAGAAAACATCAAACCGTTGGAGAGATTACCATTATGGGGTATAGCGAGCACATCGGCTCCCGTCCGTTTCTCAAATCCATCCAGTGCCTTCCAAAGATCCTCAGGATTCTGGCTGTCGAACTGAGAAAACGGCAGCGTTTGGTTGGCCTCAGAGGCATCGCCCCGGAACAATACATTGCGATGGAGATTAAATCCGCCCCGAGTTGTATATTCATAGCCAATAACTGCGGTGAATCGACCCGGTTCGTTATACTTATCGGCAAGCGCAGTGTAATCTCTCCAGGCATCACGGACGATATCAGCACTCTCAAATGGGGGATCCGGTTTTTGCAATGCAGCTACTATTTCCATCGCCGTGTTAAACATTTTTTCCTTGTCACCGGTCTTGAGCATATCGTGCCAGCGTCTCCCCTGTTTGGTGGCAAGAATATCAGGATCTCCTGCGAGCAATTGCGGCATCAATCCATATAATTCGGCGTGATCTGAAATCACCAACCAGTCAAGAGGCCTCGAGAGCTTGGCGCGAAGCCCCCCCATGGAAGTAACTTCCTCACCACGTGCGAACCTGAAAGCCTCCTCCTGGCCAAGCCGGTTCATGGTACCGGCGTCAACCGAGATGGCGGTGTGTAGATGGGTATCTCCAAATAACGGTCTGGTTGGGTAAGTCCTCCCGGCATAGGGGGAAAACTGCATCTTACCCTGCATTTGATCAATACCGTATTGGGTCGGCAGTGCATCAGAGCCAAAGACTTGCACAGTTGGGAGGCTCAAAAGCAAAATCAAAGCTATCTTTACGCTCATTGAAATCGTGCTATTCATCGTTTTTCTCCTCCAGGCTGAGATAATTTTGAAACTGGCTCATTGTATCTTTAGCTCTAGCAAAATTGACTCAAGGTCAGGGATCGCCATGTTGCTGAGTTTTGTTATTTCGGAAAAAGAAACTGAACCTGAAATCTCAACTGCCAGTCCGGTCCAAATTCAGGTTTTTCGATGTTGTAGTAGGCAGCCAGTTGGGTGTTGATTGGTTGTTTACCGATCTTTAAAAGTTTTCCGCCCCCACCACCGAAAGGGATTGTCCAGGTGTTGTCGCTGTCTGCTTCCCAATTTGCCGTAATGATCGGTGCACTGGTCAGATACCAGCCTTTGGGTAGATTGTAGTTGATGAAATACTGCCAGGTAAAAAAGTTTATGTCCTGCTCACCTGAACCAGCGAAGGACCAAACGTTGCTGATCAGGGAACCCAAGACCCATTGTCCCGGCATCATCAGGCCAACGACTGATGCGCCAGCTCCCCATTTATCCGAGCCTAGAGACTCACCTCCATCCTCAGAGATCCCTCCCAACGGGCCGTCGGTGGCGGTTGGAAAAAGAAATATTGGGCCGACGCCCCAGGTTAGCTTGGACGCCTCCTTGGGTGAAAAAAAGGCCGAAAAAGTGATATCGCCGAGGCCAGTCACCCGGCCCTCTCCCTGCGTATAGAAGTCAGGCTGCCAAATAATCGGCGCGATCGTCCGGGTGATAAGATTCCAATTGTCATTGAGAGTAACAGGTATTACCGGCTGGATATTAAGAACATTCTGGACCTGGTCTTCATCGGGACCGATACCAAAATTGGTATTGTTCTGAAGAGGTAGACTAATCAAGTTCGCAATCGGATTCTGCGCCTGCTTGGCAAGATCTTTCTGCGACTGATCTTGGGCAGCTACATTACTGATGGAAAAAAAGAAGATGGTGACCAGAACAAAAAAATTAGTCGCTAGCATTATGGTGATCTCCTTTTATACGCCCTGAGAAATGCTGAGCTTGCTGACAAATGCTACCCTATGATCTGGCGTCTCATTCAAACTCACGCATTGCAGGCGTCATATCAAAAAATGGACAACTCCCGATATTCGAAAAAATCTAATCACTATTTTAAAAATTTTTATAAAGCGAATTTCGAGCTGCACTCCTCTGCAGTCTAAGAAAGTAATTCGAGCGTTCTCAACCTTTTATGGTTTGCTGGTTTTATTTGATAGGTGAAATCTTTACACAGGAGATGAACTATGATGGAGATTTCCTGGAGACTCAGAGGCTAATAATCGCTGTCACTGGATTCCCTAGAGGAAGGGGCTCCATCGCAAATAGCGGACAGCGCTGGATAGCCGACCCCCAGCCGCCTGACCCCCATCTCTATATAAGCTTTAGCCTGGGCGTAATCGCGGATGCCGCCCGAAGCCTTTACTTTGATCCTGCCTTCACCTGCCTCTAGCATGACCTTTACC
>JBPCUV010000156.1:0-5564 GCA_051010975.1 Desulfocapsaceae bacterium | reverse complement strand
TTTGCCGCTTCCTGGCATTGAAAACAAAACATACTCATATTGATCTCCTTAATAGATGATTGGAGTATTTCTTTTCAAACACGGTTCTACTATGCGAAGACTATCCATGATTTGCGAAGAAACACATGCGAAATAGGGGAAATAGACCTACCCCCGTGAAAGCCTGCTCACAATTTAGCAAAGCTTACGGGGAACATCCTTGACATGGGTCAATTTTACAAATCAAGGAATCATATTGTCCTTCCCCCAATATTCCGGTCTAGAATTATGTGAAGTAAATGGACCTGTTATAAGGGCAGGCCATCATGGCAATGTGTCCTAAATCACAAATCCTCTACCGTCGAAAAACAGCATATATACAGCTCCGTTTATCTAGAAGTTATTCATACGAATCTAGAATTTTAGTGGGTTCAGCCTGCCTTTAGGCTGTTCCTGATAATTAGAGAATCAGGACAAATGCTCCTAACGAGAGGGTTCTGCCAGAAAGGTTAGAACTTTAGAATATATGCAGCGTGAGGATAATCAGGCACAATCTAAAAGTATGTACCGTTACGTAAATTAAGATTTCCAAAAGAAATGTGCCTGAAACCATATTGGAAATAGCTCAATCCCATAGAAAAGGTTAAAACAGGAATCAGGTTGATTGATGCTCTCGGACTGAAAAGTACTTCAACTATATATAAAAAAATTAAGGCCTTAAAGGAGAACAACTATGAAATGGATAAAACAAATCCTCATACTTCCTCTCATACTGGTCATAGGGCTTTTCGCTCCGGCATCTCGAGCAGAGATGCCGGAGGTTGATCCTGCAGCTATAGATATTCTCAAACGGATGACTGATCATCTGGGAAGTTTAGAACAGTTCAGTGTGCATACACAAAACACTATTGAAGACTTGACACCATCGGGACATCGAATTGATCTTGACATCTCGGCAAAGGTTTTTGTCAGCCGACCGAACAAGATTCGTTCAGAACGTAAGGGAGAACAGGTAAATCAGATTTTCTACTACAACGGCAAGGTTTTAACGTTGTTCAATCCAACCGAAAAAGTCTATTCGACGGTTGAGGCTCCAGATACCTTCTATGGGTTATTCCAATACATGTATGAATCACTCGGATTTAACCTGCCAATTTCTGATCTTGTTCAAAAGGATGTATTCCCCCTATTGATACAGGATGTGATACTGGCAAAGGTGGTAGGGACAACATATATCGACGGAATCAAGTGTGACCATCTGCTGTTCAGTCGTCCGGGCGTTGATTTTCAACTATGGGTAAGCAAAGACAGTAATCCGCTGCCACTCAAATATGTAGTTACCGACACTGCAACCTTCGGGCCGTTGAGTATCTCCACCCGGATGGACGACTGGGATGTGGACTCAATTATTGACGAGTCCCAATTCACCTTCATTAATTCTGAAGGAGCCCAGTCAATCAATTTTATAACATTTTAGTGAGCTATAGAGGAGGTATCAGGTGACTACAATAATGAAGAATATGGCTTTCGCTCTATTAGTGCTATTGATGCTTATTGTCGACATACCTATTCTGCCGGTAGAACTGGTAGTGGATGCAGAGGCTGTTTACGGTGTCCGCCGTCGAACCCATCGTCGGACTGCCGTGGTTGCTTATTCTGCCGGTGCCGCCAATGCTGCTGCGGCCAGTCAGGCAGCGGCTTCCTCCCAACAACAAGCAGCGCCCCCTGACCAACAAAGTCAAGCTCCCCAACCGGTTTCAGCTGTTCCGATTGGAACGGTTGTTACAACACTGCCGGGCAAATGTATTGCGGTGACGGTTGCCAACGTAAATTACCAGGATTGTGAAGGCACCTTTTACCGGACAGCGTTTCAAGGCAATAATCTCGTCTATGTATCCGTTGAGAAACCGCTGTAATTTTCATGATACAAGAATGTGTATCAATGAAGGAACTATCAAGCTTTTATGCAGGGTGTTTTACACGCAATATTGTGGACTAGGATGGCCTTGATGATGATATCGGATAAGGTAAGGTTTATTAGTGTCAGGTACTTGAGAAATTAAGCTTCTTCCTGATATGTCTGTTTATCTGTAGTTCTAATCAGCTGGATTTTTATTCGATTCTTGTCTTCTACAATTACTCTATAGAGATTACTGTTTTTTCATTTTTTTTGTGATCTTCAACTTCGAGTATTACTCCTAGTGATTCGCCGGAACGAATGAGTTCATCAATACCACTCAAGTCAACTCCTTCCTTTTCTAACGATTCAAACGCTGATTTAGGTATTAGCTTTTTTGCAATTTTGAAAACATTTGATGGGATAGATATCGTAACTTCAGGTTTGATTTCGCCAGCTTTGTAGGTAGTTATTTTCACGCTTGGCATTATTGCTCCCTTGGATCTTGTATCATTTTATCTTTGATGATCTCCATCTTGAACCAGATTGAAATACAGTTGCAACCCCAAAAGATAACGATTGGCATTCTTGATAGTAACGCAATAATGAGAGTTTGACATTATGTCTGTTTGTCTTCAATCTCCATCAACGGGTGTTCTGCTCCACCGAATTGTAGATTAACAGACACTATGTCTGTTAATCTCTAGCCTATTCAGGGTAGGGATATAAACGTTACCCTCACCATTTCATCCCAAACGGATTCAGAAGTTTCCCCTCTTTTTTAGTGAGACAATCGCATGGCAATGGCTCACTACCTCACCATCGGTCAGCAGACATTCTGTCTGGCCTTCAAGGCTGCCAGAGTCGTGAGGTTGAAGATGTTGTCTGGGTTTGAGCCTCGTTCAATGATATGGGCCGACTTCTTCAGGCCTACCAGAATTGGTCCGATGGTGTCGACCTCGGCCAGTCGCATGAACAATTTATAGGCGATATTTGCTGCATTCAGATCAGGGAAGATGAGAATATTCGGTTCACCTTTCAGGGCTGAAAATGGAAACAACTCTTCTCGCAGTTCCGTGTTGAAAGCCATGTTGGCCTGCATCTCGCCGTCAACCTGCAGTTCCGGGGCCATTTCTTTGATCAGCGCAGTTGCCCGGGCAACTTTGGCCGCACTGGGGGTCTGGGAAGAACCGAAGTTTGAATAACTGAGCAGAGCCACCTTCGGAGTGATATCGAATTCTTTGACGAAGTCGGCAACCGAAACTGCAATGTCGGCGAGTTGCTGATCGGTCGGGTCGATATTGACGGCGGTGTCGGCAAAAAACAATGTTCTGTTCTTGAATACCATCATGTAAACACTGGCCACCGTTTTGTGCTCGGTACTCTTTCCTATGCAGTGCAGGACACGGCGCACAGCATAGGGGTAGGGCAGGGATTGGCCGTAGACCATTGAGTCGACATCACCGGTACTCAGCATCATGGCACCGAAATAACCGGTATCGCGTCTGATCATGTCTTTGGCGTAGGGTAACGTGATTCCCTTACGTTGTTTTTTCTTGAAGAACTCGGCGGCATAGCGCTCGACTCGTTCTTCTTCCTGGGACGGGTCTATGATCTCGATCTGATGATCGATAAGTCCCTGGGCGCTCAGCAAGGACTCTATCGTGGGGCGGTCGCCAAGAAGAACCGGGGTGGCGAGATTCTCCTCCATCGCCAGGATAGCGGCCCTCACCACTTTTCTATTGTCTCCTTCAGGGTAGACGACCCGAACCGGTTCTTTCTTCACCCGATTGGCGATATATCGTAGAATCGCCTTGGACATGCCCAGGGTGGACTCCAGGTGTTCGGTATATTTCTGCAGGTTCTCGAGCGGCTTTCGGGCTACACCGGTATCCATTGCCGCTTTGGCGACGGCGGGTGCGATCCTGAGCAGGGCCCGTGGATCAAAAGGGGTCGGAATCAGATAGGTGGGGCCGAACTCAAAGCGCTCCACGCCATAGGCTCGCAGCACCCGATCGGGCACCTCTTCCTTGGCCAGATCGGCAATTGCCCGGACAGCGGCAATCTTCATCTCGGTATTGATTTCCGTGGCCCGGACATCGAGGGCGCCGCGGAATAGAAAAGGAAAGCAGAGTACGTTGTTGACCTGATTGTGGTAATCGCTTCGACCGGTTGCCATGATACAGTCAGGTCTCGCCTCTACCGCATCGGGGTAGGAAATTTCCGGTTCTGGATTGGCCATGGCGAAGATGATCGGTTTCGCGGCCATAGTCTTTATCATGTCTTTGGTGAGCACTCCGGCGGCGCTGACCCCGCAGAACAAGTCCGCTCCCACCAGTGCCTCTCCCAAGTTCCTATGGGGAGTATCATTGGCAAACCGTTCTTTATAGGGATTCATTGAATCGGTGCGCCCCTTGTATATTGTTCCCCTGGAGTCGCACATGATCAGGTTTTCCTTGGGCAGTCCCAGCGATACGAACATCTGGGCGCAGGCGATGCCTGCGGCCCCGGCACCATTGAACACTGCTTTTACCTCCTTGATATCCCGACCGGTGATTTCTATGGCATTGAGGAAGGCGGCGCTGGTGATGATCGCAGTACCGTGTTGATCATCGTGAAAAACCGGTATGTTCACCCGCTCCTTTAGTTGCTCTTCGATGTAGAAACATTCCGGTGCTTTGATATCCTCGAGATTTATACCGCCAAAAGTTGGGGAGATCAATTCACAGGTTCTTACAAACTCATCGGGATCTTCTGAGCTCACTTCGATATCGAAAACATCGATGTCGGCAAATTTCTTGAACAGCGCCCCTTTGCCTTCCATAACCGGCTTACCGGCCAGTGCCCCGATATTGCCAAGGCCGAGCACCGCAGAGCCATTGGAAATGACGGCAACCAGGTTGCCTTTGGCGGTGTATTCGTAGGCGTCCTCGCTGTTCTCTGCGATTTCCTGGCAGGGGCGGGCCACTCCAGGACTGTAGGCCAATGACAGATCTTTCTGGGTGGAGAATGGTTTGGTGACCACCACTTCGATTTTTCCTTTTCTTCCGGTTCGGTGATATTCGAGTGCTTCGGAGTAGATGTCGGTGCCCATGTTTCCTCTCACGTATGCTGGTAGTTGATCATTCAAATTATCGCCGAATTCTGGTAACACCAGATTCAGCAAGGTTTTTAGTAAAGACTATGAATAACAGGATTTGCTTAGGATAGTTCTGGTAAGACCAGAAGTCAAGACAGATTTGATGTTGATTATCCATCAGGAGCGTGGCCCAATAGTTATTTAGGGGTATTGAAGAAAAAGATTATGACGTCGTCCTCTTTGACGTTCTCAGCCACTGAGTTTCTGCTGGATGAACTCATTTCAAGTAGCGGGGCAGCACCTCAAAGAGCCTGTCAACTTCAACCGTATCGTTGTAAACATGGGGAGCCAGTCGAATGCGGTTGCCGCGTTTGGCGATATAGACCTTCTCTTCCTGAAGGGCCGCTTCCAGTTCAGTTGATATCTGAGGCGGCAGGGTAACTCCAAGCATGTTGTCCGAACAGTACGTAGAGTCGGTGTGAGCGAATCCACACTCATCGGCTTTGTTGATGATCAGTTTTACCAGTGACCTGTTGTAGGCGGTAACCCTGTCCATTCCCCAGTCGAGAAGCTGGCCAAGTGCCGCAGCAGCCATCGACAGGTGAATAG
>JBPCUV010000155.1:0-6417 GCA_051010975.1 Desulfocapsaceae bacterium | reverse complement strand
AAGCTACTTATGTATCGTCGTATATCCACACACCACCGGAAGGCTTTGGAAAAGTCATGTCGGCGGTCAAACCACGAATGGCGGTAGCGTTTCATACAGTACTGCTGCCCGATATACATCAAGCAATGCTCGAAGGGATTCGTAAGACCTACGATGGCCCATTGACCATAGCTAATGATCTTATGGTGTGGAATGTGACAAAAGACACTGTCACCCTTAGAGAGGCCGTCTTTCCTGACCGGGTTACCCCGCCCTCAACCACGGAAGCTTACAAGAAAGCCCCGCGTAGTGGTGAAGCCAAGATGTCGGAGTACATAATGGATGGTGTCTGGAAGGGTTTTACTCCACCGCCGCTACCTGAGTAATGAACAAAAGGGTTACGAGCCCTGACGATTAGTGTATCGAGAATCTACAATGGTGCGTTTGGTAGATGATTCCTGTTGTACATACGTAGAACTAACGCCCTGATAATTTAAGGTTATTCTTGGTAACCTCTAACAACCTGCCTTTGACAGGATGTTAAGATTAATAGAATAGGGTTATCAATAGTTGCACTCCAGCACCACTTCCACCTTCATCAGAATCTATTGCAATTATTGATAACCCTATTCTATGAGTCTTCACCTGCCGTACCATTAACAAAGATTAGGTTGCCAATAGCAATCTTTCCTCCCTGACACTCCCACAATCTTCCATTTACCAGTTAGGCCAGATGAGTTAGTTTTATATGATCTAACCAACTTGTGTAATATATACATTTAGATCGATGCTGAAATCTTTGCTGAGTGGAAGGACTATATGGCAAATGAAAATATCAAACAAAAGCAGTCAGTGAAAATCAACACCGATCTAAATCACGATGAGTTGGATTTAGGTGCGATTCTCAAATCATCTCTTGAGATTGGTGGGGCGCAACATGGCTACCTGATCTTGGAAGAGAACGGACAGTGGGTGGTAATCGCGAAGGCTGAAATTGACGCAGATCCGGAGATTAGGCGCCCAGTTAGCCTTGAAACAATTACTAAAGTCTCCACCAGGATCGTTGAGCACGTCGCGTGCACTAAAGAACCTATGGCATTAAGTGACGCAGCCAACGAGGGACCGTTCGTTGACGATGCCACGATCAAGCAGAATCAATCAAAATCAATTTTTTGTATTCCTCTCCTGTATCGAGACCGAGTGAATGGAATAGTCTATATCGAGAATAACAATGAGATCGGTGCCTTCACCCCCGACAGGGTTAAGTTAGTGAATTTGTTCTTATCGCAGACTGCTCTGGTACTTGAGAATGTTCAACTTCATGCAACTCTCACCAGAAGCGAAGCACGCTTCCGTGCTACTTTTGAGCAGGCCGCAGTCGGTATTGCTAATGTGGCGGCAGTTGGCCCGGTAGGTCGTTTTTTACAAATCAACAAAAAGTTTTGCGATATCGTCGGTTACACAAGAGAAGAGATGCTTAATCTGACCTTTCAGGATATCACCCACCCTGACGATTTGGATACAGATCTCGAGCACGTAAGGAAATTGCTGGAAGGGGACATCGCGACCTATTCTATGGAAAAAAGATATTATCGAAAGGATAGCTCCACTGTCTGGGTCAATCTGACCGTTTCACTTTTACGAGATAAAGAAGGTAACCCAGACCATTTTGTCTCGGTTGCTATGGATATCACTGACCGAAAACAGGCCGAAAAGGATTTGATCAAGAGTCGCGACTTTCTCGCGCACCTGACCTCCGCGGTGCCCGATTTGATTTTGTCTATTAAAATGCCAGAGCGGACTATATTCTGGGCCAATGATTCTTTTAATGTCCTGGGTTATGACCCCGAAGAATATATTGGACAGTCCACCGAAAAATACTATGCAAATTCTGAGGATTTCAATCGAGTTGGCCTTATACAGCAGGAGGCAATCCGTAATGGGGATAATATGATAAGAGTTGAGGTCATGGCGCTCCACAATGATGGGAGGGAGATACCAGTGGAAATGACGGCTTCTTATTACAGAGAAGGAGGGAAAATATCTCGGATCACCGCCATGGCGAGGGACATTACCGTCCGTAAACAGGCTGAGGCAAAACTCATTGAAAGCGAAGGAAGATACCGGAGCCTAGTTGACAACTCAATGGTAGGAGTATTTCACTCGACCGTTGATGGCAGGTTTATTTTTGTAAACCAGGCCATGGCTGAAATGTTTGATTTTGATAACCCGAAACAAATGGTCGCCCAAGGTCCCAACACCCTCTGGAGAAGACCGAAAGAGCGTGGGCGATTGCTCGACGAACTTCTTGAACATGAGACCGTGGCGAACTTTGAGACGGAAGCAGTAACCCAGACATATCGGCACCTGCACGTTCTCTTTTCGGCGAGACTGATAGGAAATGATATATTCGGGATGATCATGGATATCACCGAACGTAAGGAAGCTGAACAAAAAATCATCGACTCCCAGCAGCGGCTCAAGTCCCTGGCCTCACAATTAACCCTTGTTGAGGAAAAGGAACGCCGTCTCATAGCTGTCGGCCTGCATGATCATGTTGGTCAGTCGCTGGCCTTGGCTCGCATGCAAATAGCCTCGGCAAGCGCCACAACCACAGACGCCCACATGAAGGGACAGCTCAACGATATTTCAAAAACCTTGCTCAGGATACTGGACGATACGCAAATGCTCATGCTTGAACTGAGCGCCCCGACTATACATGAAGCCGGTCTTTCAGCAGTTATCTCGGACTGGCTGGCCAGCCATGTAGAGGCAAAACACGACCTGGTGTGCAATGTCACCGATGATGTTGACAACAATTTGAGAAAATCACTCGATCCCAACGTGCGTTCGATCTTGTTTCGAAACGTGCGCGAACTCGTCGTGAACGTGGTGAAACATGCCCGCGCTACTATGGTCAACGTTCGTTTAAACAATCGGGAAAAGAAGTTACATATTATTATCGAAGACGACGGAATTGGTTTCAGTCTTCAGGAGATCAAGGGGGCAGATCGCCAGTCAGGTGGTTTTGGGCTGTTCAGTATCGAAGAACTGATGTCTGATCTGGGCGGCAGCATCATAATAGAGTCGGAGCCAGGCAAGGGCTGCACAGCCATCCTGTCTGCTCCCATCGGAATCACTATCGGAGAAGAGAGGGGGAGCCGTGGCAGTTAATATCCTACTGGTAGATGATCACCCTCTGTTTAGAAAAGGGCTTCGTCACCTCCTCGAAGAACACGATGATTTTCGTGTTACCGGTGAAGTTGATGATGGCCAAAATGCCATCGAAGAAGCCCGGAGATTATCGCCAGATGTTGTGATCATGGACATCTCCATGCCAAATATTGACGGAATCGAAGCCACTCGCCGGATCCTTTCCGAAACACCCTCGGTGAAAGTGGTGGCGCTTTCCATGCACTCCGGCACGCGTTATGTGGAAAATATGTTGCAGGCCGGCGCCGTCGGCTACATTCTTAAAAAAAGTATACCCGAAGACCTGGTCAACTGCTTAAGAATGGTGCTCCAGGGAGACATCTACCTGAGTCCGTCTATTACCGGCATCGTCGTCTCGGAGTACAAAGAGCTGCTTACGCGCATTTCTCCATCAGCACAATCTACCGTTCCGTTGCCCCTCCTGCGGGCCAAGCTTCAGCGTCCCATCCTCTCACCAGACCTATTGCCCCGCTCTGATTTGGCCGAAAGATTATCCGAGATGCAGAAACGGCCTTTGACGCTTGTTTCCGCGGCAGCGGGGTATGGAAAAAGCACGATGGCAAGTTTGTGGCTGAATGCATGGGATGGCTCGTATGGCTGGCTAACCTTGGATGATGAAGATAATAATATTCTTTTCTTTGTAAGCTATCTGTTGGATGCAGTCCAAAAAGGCACATCTAAGCAATGTGAGTCCCTGAGATCCTTGCTAGGGGGGGCGCATCTTCCACCTAGTTCGACTCTAAGCAGACATTTAATCAATGATCTAGACGAGCTTGAACAGCCTTTTATTCTGGTCTTAGATGACTATCACAGGATCCGTGATAAAGCGGTGCACAGTTTTATAGATGAGATTTTGAAACACCCGCCTGAAAAGCTGCATCTGATCATTCTTACTCGACGTGATCCTCCGCTACTTATCAGTCTACTGAGAAGTCGGGACCAGGTAAATGAGATCCGCACTTCAGACCTGGCTTTCGACATTGAGGAGACAGGTTTTTTTTTAAACAACTCTTTAGGCCAAGCAATTGACCAGAGCAAGGCGGCAATTATTCAGGAAAAGCTTGAAGGATGGCCTGCCGGGATGCGCATGATATGTGGTTCCCATAAACACTTAAGCGATATTGACAGATTCTTGACCAGTGTAAAAGGCAGTTTCCCGGTGATCATGGACTACTTAATGACCGAAGTGCTGGCTAATGAAACACCTGAAATGGCCCAAATGATGTCGGCAACCTCGCTCCTGGAATTTTTCTGTGCTCCTTTGTGTGACGCGCTGCAAGCAAATGACGATAAAAATGGTGTGGCCGGGATCAATGGTGATGAGTTTCTCGCTAAGCTCCAAAAGGATAATATGTTCCTGATCCCCTTGGATGAGGAAAACCAATGGTTTCGTTATCATCATATATTTCAACAGCTGTTACGCGATCAGGTGCAAAAATCCTTGAGTCCAGAACAAATTGAAGCCCTCCGTAAAAGAGCCGAGTCTTGGGTCTTCGAGAACGACCTGGACCTTGATGGGGTGAAACCATTTCCCACCGACTTCAGACCCGAAGAAATCAGAACGATGCCGAATGCCACCGAGCACAAAAGACCGGCGGGCCACCCGCATATCTTACACCCCCAGATCGGTCCCCTGACCAACCGCGAACTAGATATTCTTGACCTCCTCGGTCAGCGACAGAGCAACAGTGAGATAGCTGAGAGCTTGTTTGTTTCAGTGACTACGGTAAAAGCACACTTGCGAAGCATCTACAGCAAGCTCGATGTGCACAAGCGTCGGCAGGCGGTCGAGAAGGCCAAAGCCCTGGGCATCCTCTCATAAAGTGAATCCTGCGACAGCAATATAGCGTTTGAGATATACCGTTGCTGATTTCTTTCCATCTCCTCCTTTTCTAGTCCTTTGATCCTCCCTTAGATCGGCACATCAGCTAAAAACACTCCTTTTTTACCCCTTTTGGAAGGATTTTTTACCGCTGTAAGAGTTGTAATGTCCGCACTACAGTGACAAAACCCGAATGTAGTGAAGTAAGGGACCAGACCAACGCCTGGTTTCGGGCTGGGCTACTCCCTGCCGTGAAACTCTGTTTACGAATAATGGTTAGGTCCCATGAACACTCAAAGCTTAACTAAATGGGCCAGCCATGATGACAAGGACAGCAGACCCAAAAGAATTTCCTTTCCAAAGGCCAGGTACATACAGGATTCGCGTGATAGGCGAAATTGATCAAAACTGGTCTGACCGGCTGGGAGGCTTCTCTATCTTGCCTGATCGTAATCAAGACAAAGAAGATTCAGTGACAGAGTTGTTGGGCCAAGTGCGAGATCAGGCTGAACTTTCTGGGGTACTGGAAACACTTTATGACCTGCATATGACAATTCTCCTGGTTGAACACCAGGATGATTGAAGGACGGGAGTAAATGCGTTCAGAGGAAAAGCATGAGGTGAGGAGCCAATCACACGAATTATAGAAAAGGAGGAAGACACCATAGAGGAGATTTACAAAAACCGATGATCTGCTTCGATTTTAGATAGAAGTGAATGGTGAATACGTGCCACATGCAGATTGAGCCTCCTAGAAGAGGCAAAGAAACAATAAAAGAAGGTGACGGTTAACCCCATCCAATCAGATTAATCATACGGCAGAAGGAGTAAATCATGAACGTGAAACGAAGAATATTCCTCAAGACCATACCAGCGGTAGCGCTGCTGCCCGCCTTTGTAAGTGGAAAAATTACAATTGCAGAAGCCGCGAGCGCCACATCATCCAGTAGTAGTTCAGAGAGTGGGGGGAGCAGCCCTCCGCAAAAGAAAAGTTTCCGCGTCGCAAACAAGACCTATGATGATCCGAGTGCCTATGACGGTATCCACTGCGACCAGTTTGGGATTGACCAGAACGGCACGCCCATCTCGAACAACTTGACCGGCACCGGTTCCGATGTCACTCCGAAAGGCAAGGACCACAAGATGAAGCTGACCAAGGAGGAACAGGACATCCTCAACGGCAGCAAGGGTGAGGTGATGGCCAAGGTGCTTAAGACCATCGTCATGCACGGTGAGCTCTTCGGGGCGGAGCGCTTGGCCGACTGTGGGGGAGCGCCGCACTCGTCGCTCTACACTGGGTCGCCGTGGGTCGAACCGGTCCTCGAGATGTTCGAGGAGATCGCGGATGCCGGCCTGAAGGCGCACGCACCCTACACCGTCAACCCGATGCCTATCGATCTCTA
>JBPCUV010000154.1:0-3026 GCA_051010975.1 Desulfocapsaceae bacterium | reverse complement strand
AAGAGGGGTTTGAGGACAGCAACAGGCTGAACACCTACAACAAACAGCGCTCAATACTGCTAAGGATCTACCGGGTCGGCCAGGAGACACCTATTGGCGTGTCGAAGGCTGCGCGGGCGGCGATGGCTGAGATCGAACCGAGTCTGCCTCCGGCGGTCAGCTACAACTTCAGCAGTGATAGATCGAAGGTCTACAAACAGCGTTTACAACTGCTGTTGAAAAATGCCTTTATCGGCCTCGTTCTGGTGCTTCTTGTGCTGGGATCTTTTCTGGAGTTGAAATTGGCGTTCTGGGTGACCATGGGGATTCCCATTTCTTTTCTCGGAGGCCTCTTGTTTCTCCCGTTTTTCGATGTCTCCATCAACATGATCTCGATGTTCGCCTTCATCATCTCGCTGGGTATCGTCGTCGATGATGCAATCATTGCCGGTGAAAATATCTATGAATACAGGCAGAGGGGGCACGACAGGGTGGAAGCAGCCATCCGGGGGGCAAGAGATGTGGCGATGCCGATTGGCTTTTCTATCCTCACCAACGTGGCTGCCTTTCTGCCGCTATATTTCGTCCCGGGGGTCATGGGTAAAGTATGGCGGGTCATTCCGCTGGTGGTTATTACGGTTTTTCTGATTTCCTGGCTTGAATCGCTGCTTATTCTGCCGGCCCACTTGGCTCACTCAAAAGAGAGCAACGGCAATTTCCTGGTCCGTGTAGTCAGCAAATGGCAGCGTTTCTTCAGCGGGTTGCTGCATTGGTATATAAGCCGGATTTACGAGCCATCACTGGCCTGGTTTCTAAAGTACCGATACTTGACGGTCGCCTTTCTGATCGGCATCCTGATAATCACCGGTGGCTATGTCTTCAGCGGCAGAATCGCCATGATTCTGATGCCCAGAGTAGAATCTGACCGCGCCGTTGTCACGGCCGTATTGCCCATCGGCAGCCACGTCTCTATGATGGTAAAGGTACGGGACCGGCTGGTTGAGGGAATTGAAAAGGTCGCCGAGAACAATGGCGGTGACGAGTTGCTTGAGGGCATCTCTTCATCGATATCGGATAACACCGTGCAGATAAATGCCAACCTCACCCCGCCCGGTGTCCGGCAATACAGTACCCGCGAAGTGACCAAAATGTGGCGCGGTGCCGTGGGACCCCTTATTGGTCTGCAGTCCATTCGCTACGAGTCGGACCGGGGGGGGCCGGGAAGTGGTGCCGGCCTGTCGGTAGAGTTGAGTCACCGGGATATCTCTGTGCTTGATCAGGCCAGCCTGAAACTGGCAGAGCAATTGGAATTCTACTCGGGCGTAAAAGATGTGGACAGCGGCTATGCCGCCGGTAAAACCCAGTATGATTTTGTGGTCAACGAGCGGGGAGAGAGCCTTGGGCTGACCGCTACCGAGGTGGGCCGACAGGTGCGCAGTGCCTTTCAGGGGACTATTGCCCTGCGGCAGCAGCGGGGCAGCAACGAGGTCAGCGTCAGGGTAAGGCTGCCGGAGGCTCAGCGCCTCAGTGAGTATGATATCGAGAATTTCATGATAGCAACGCCCCGGAAAACCTTTGTACCTTTAAGTGACATCGCCACCATCGACAAAGGAAGGGGCTACACCAGTATAAAAAGAAGGGATTCCAAACGCACTGCCATGGTTACCGCCAATGTTGATCCAATCGGCGCTACGCCGACCATCATGGCCGGTCTCAATGCAGATGTCCTGCCCCAACTGGCCAGGCAGTATCCCGGACTCTCCTATGGCTACAAAGGTCGCCAGGCGTCACGGAAAGAGAGCGTCAGTGACCTGATGAAGAATTTTGTTTTTGCCCTCGGGGTGATCTATTTCCTGCTCGCCATTCCATTCCGTTCTTACCTCCAGCCGATCATCGTTATGGCGGCGATACCGTTCGGCATCATCGGAGCGGTGTTCGGTCACCTGATCATGGGGTATAACCTCAGCTTGATGAGCATGATGGGTATTGTGGCCTTGTCCGGTATTGTCATAAATGATTCTCTGGTACTTATCGACTTTGCCAACAAGCAGCGGATCAAGGGATTGTCGCCCAGACGTTCGATCGCAGCGGCAGGAGTGCGCAGATTTCGACCTGTGGTACTCACCACTTTCACCACCTTCTGCGGGCTGGCGCCAATGATTTTCGAGACCTCGCGACAGGCCCGTTTCATGATCCCCATGGCCATATCCCTTGGTTTCGGGATTGCCTTTGCGACCGTGATTACCCTGGTTCTGATGCCCTGCCTCTACCTGATTATGGAGGATGTGAGAGCATTTTTCAGCAGGGAGGAGCAGATCTCGGAACCGTTGATTAGAACTGAGTGAAGATTGATCGGTTTAAACGATAGATGGAATATTTGTCTTATCCTTGAAACTTCACGACAACCAGGGTGATGTCATCTTCATTGGCCGCACCGTTTCTGAATCTCTGCTGATCTTTGAGTATGTGCTCGATGATTTCAGATGCTTTCAGGCGGCTGTGTCGCCGTAAGCAATTTTTCAGCCGCTCCTTCCCGTAAGGCTCGCCGCTGGAGTCGCACGCTTCCCACAGGCCGTCCGTGTAGATCAGAAAAATCTGGCCGTGCTCAAGATTCGTCCGGTAGTGTCCATCAAACGGGTAATCGGCGTCAACCCCGAGAGCCAGGCCGGCTCCGCCAAGTTCCTCGAATCGATCCTTGCCGGCATCATAGAGCAGGGCTGGATCGTGGCCGGCACGGATCCAGTCGATCTCATTCCGTTCCTGGTTGAAGTTCAGGTAAAACATAGTCATAAAATGGCCGCTCTGTTCCACGTCGGCACAGAGGTGCCGATTCAGAGAATCAATGATTTCCGCCCCGCTCCCGGGTTGTGAGGCACGCATGCGTAGAAAGGCTCGTGCACTCGACATGAGCAGGGCTGAATCGACTCCATGCCCGCTGATATCACCGACGACCACCGCAAGATCCTGGGAACTTCCACTGGTCAGGTAATCATAGTAATCGCCGCCGACTTCTTCACAGGCGATATTCATCCCGGCGATATCAAAAC
>JBPCUV010000153.1:0-15716 GCA_051010975.1 Desulfocapsaceae bacterium | reverse complement strand
ACACTACCATCTCCATACGCTTCAAACCCAGGGATCCCGGACGGTGAATATTGATAGATGCCCTGAGCCTCATATTCAAAATTCTGGTACTGGTACCCAACTCCTGCGTATATATCCCAGACCTGATGCTTCAAAAAAACCCATTCAACATCAATATCCCATATCAATGCATCAAAATCTGAAATCTCTGATTCGGAATATATATCCAGTCTACCGGGAGTAAACCAGTCCGAGTCTTTCATGTTGTTATCTGGATCATTGATGTTTTTTTTCACAACAGCGTTGAGGCGCCATGAAGAACCAATATTTACTCCAGCATCAACTCTAGCCAACCAGATATCCAGTGGCCATTCGAGTTGACTGAAAGGGAAATAGGCATCTATTACCGAACCATCAGGAAAAACAACAGGCCCACCTATTGAGTAGGTTGTATCGCCCGACATAAGTTCGGTGCCAATTGAAATATCAAATTCAACCGGCTTAATAGGCCTTTCTGTCGGTGCATCCTTAGTCTCACCTGCAGCGAACACTGTACCTGAACTCAGAAATCCAAGAGCGAGACCAAGTGCTATTGTCTTGAGGTTCCTTGCTCTCTCCATTTTTCTCTCTCTTTGTTAACTATAGCGTCCCCAAAAGGGATGCATAAAATTCTACGCCTTAATCCGTGTATGGAGCGGATTAATTGCGGTGGTCCGGAGCGTAAGGATACATCGGGTGTATTCCGATGCCAACCATTATCCAAAGAGCCAGCGTGACCCCACCCAGGAAATCTCTGGTCATGGCCGCCTTCTAATTCTTGAAATCATCTTTGGTTAAGAGCGAGTTTTACTCTGGCGTGGATAAATCGTGGTGAACTTCTAGAATGCAAGTACTGGTAGGAAAAGTCAGGTCAGGAGCATCGAATCATGTGCCAATTCCTCTCCCTGTGCCTTGTAGAACTGCTCCAGAAGATCGTCAACGCTGAGGCTGCTTTTTTTCTCACCGCTCACGTCGAGAATAATCCTTCCCTGATGCAGCATGATGAGACGATTTCCGAATTCGATGGCATGCTTCATATTGTGGGTGATCATCAGGGTGGTTAACCCCTGATCGGCAACAATTTCACGGGTCAGGGCCAGGATCTGTCCTGCGGTTTTAGGATCGAGTGCGGCAATATGCTCATCGAGCAACAGGACTTCCGGACGAACCAGGGTGGCCATCAGCATGGTCAGGGCCTGGCGCTGTCCGCCGGAAAGCAAACCAACTCGGTCCTGAAGCCGATTTTCGAGTCCCAGTCCTATTTTGGCTAACCCTGAAGAGAACAGATCTCTATCACCGGATCTCACGCCCGGTCCAAGTCCCCTTCTCTTTCCCCTTCTCAGGGCAAGAGCCATATTTTGTTCAATAGTCGCTGACGGGCAGGTTCCTAACAGTGGGTCCTGGAAGACCCTGGCAAGCAATTTGGCCCTTTTATATTCGGGCCATCTGGTGACGTTTAATTCGCCGATGGTAATCGTACCGGAATCGAGCATGAAGGAGCCTGCCAGGGCGTTGAGCAGGGTTGATTTACCTGCACCATTGGAGCCAATCACCGTGATAAAGTCGCCGTTGGCAACACTCAGATCGATATCGTTAAGCGCCAGTACTTCATTGACGCTTCCACGGTGAAAATACTTGGTGCAGTGATCTATGGTTATCATTGGGCCAGCAGTTTTTTCTTGATGTTCGGCGCGATCAGGGCACCGATCACCAGCAGGGCGGTTATTAAATTGAGATCGCTTGGGCTGAAAGTGAAACCGCCAAAGTCAAAGCTCAGTGCCAGAGCAATGGCCAGCCGGTACACTACCGATCCCAGCACCGCGGCAACTATAGCCCGACCAATCGAACTGGAGCCAAACACGGTTTCTCCAACGATGACCGAGGCCAAACCGGCGATTATCGTGCCGATGCCCATACCCACATCGGCAGCCCCCTGGTTTTGAGCTATCAGTGCTCCGCTGAGCGCAACCAGGCCGTTGGAGAGGCCGACCCCGACAATGATTATTAGGTGGGTATTAACCCCCTGACTTATGATCATCTGAGGATTGTCGCCTGTCGCCAGCACCGCCTGTCCAAATTCGGTTTTCAAAAACCAGATCACTCCCCCCATGACAATCACACCGAAGAGGCTGAAAACCACGAGGCTGGCGAGATGGGCCGGGACACCCAGAGCAATGATTGGATCAAACACGGTGGCCGAGCTGATGAGAGCGATATTAGGACCGCCCATTATCCTGATATTGATCGAATACAGGGCAATCATCGTCAATATAGAGGCCAGCAGATGCAGGATCTTGAATTTGGTGTTTAAGATCGCGGTAACCGCCCCGGCCGCAAATCCCCCTAAAGCGGCGAAGACCAGCGACAGGTAGGGATTCAGGCCAGAGGTAATGGCAAGAGCTGAAATGGCTGCCCCCAACGGCAGGCTGCCGTCCACGGTGAGATCGGGAAAATCGAGGATTCTAAAAGTTAGATAGACCCCGATTACCATGATTCCATAGACAAGCCCCTGCTCGAGGGCACCGATGGCAGCGTAAAATGTCATTGAACAGGACTACCGCAGATGGTGCCGCTATTCGTAGACCTTGGATGCCTGCTTGACAAGCTTCTCAGGAGCCGGTGCCCCCATCGCTTCTGCCGCTTTCAGGTTGATCTGCAGCTGCAGTTCTTTCTGAAATTCGACCGGAAGTGAAGATGGTGCAGCACCCTCGAGAATTTTTTTGGCCATGGCACCGGTCTGATAGCCGTGCTTGTAATAATCAAAGCCCATGGCGGCAACAGCTCCGCGGGCCACCGAATCAACATCGGCGGCAAAAATCGGCAATTTATTCTGAGTACCCACCTTGATTACCGACTCCAGGGCGGCGACGATGGTATTGTCGGTGGGAATGAATACTGCATCACATCGACCCACCAGACTTTTAGCGGCAGCATAGACATCTGCCGTTTTGGGAGCGGTGGCCTCGACGACACTAAAACCGAACTTGGAACTAAGCTCTTTCACCGAGGCAACGATTGCCTTGGAGTTTGCTTCACCGGCATTATAGAGGATTGCCAGCTTCTTGATATCCGGCTTGTAAGTGGTGATCATTTCCAGATGTTTCTCAACCGGCAGAAGATCAGATACACCGGTCACATACTCTCCAGGCTTATCAATGCCCTCAACCAGGCCTGCCGCCACCGGATCTGTGACCGCGGTAAACAGCATGGGCCTTTTCAGATCACCCGGAGCCTTGCTCAGTGCCTGAGCGGTAGCCTGGGCAGACGGGGTGGCAATAGCTACAAGGAGATCACTCTTTTCTCCTATCATCTGCTGACCTATCTGGGTGGCGGTACCCATATTGGCCTGGGCGTTATGGACCTTGAATTCAGCACTTACCCCGTTGTCCTTCAAATAATCCTGTAGTCCTTTCAAAACTGCATCCAGAGCGGGATGCTCGACGAACTGATTCACCGATATCACCGGTGAAGTGGCCAGGGCACTGGTGGCCAGAAAAATTGTTGAAGCTGACAGGATCATCAAAAGTTTTTTCATGGTATCTCTCCTTGATCTAGGGTTCATCACGACGGCCTAATTGACGAGCCGGAAAAGAGGCTGAGCACGACTTCTAGTCCATTTGTCCGCTCAGGTCAATACGATTGTAAAGTGCTGAAACGGTTACGAGCTGCTGCGAAAAACGGTTGTACTCTATGTAACAGCAGGTCCCGTTGCTCAAGAGAAGTTATTTCTCTGTTCCCGCAAGGCGGCAAAGACTGTCACCCGATCGGTGGAACCGAGATTGTGTTTCCTCTCAAGCCGGTCGATAATCGAGCCATCTTCTATCCGCAGGAAAGGGTTGGTGGCCAGCTCTTCCTCAAGCGCAGAAGGTGTGGAGGGCTGATCTGCTTTACGCATCTTCCTCACGCTCGAGATCCGTTCGTCGACGGCTGGGTTGGTGGGATCCACCTGAGCGGCAAAACGGAGGTTAAATTCGGTGTACTCATGACCGAAATAGACGCGGCTCCGCTTTCCGCACTGAAGAATCCGGTCCAGAGAGTGTACCATCTGTTCGGCAGTTCCCTCGAAAAGCCTGCCGCAGCCTGCACCGAACAAGGTATCTCCGACGAATAGATGGTCCTCGACTTTAAAGACGATATGGGTAGAGGTATGGCCAGGTGTGTGAATCACATCGACGTCCAGCCCGCAGACAGAAAAACGTTCTTCATCCTTTACCGGCCGGGTTATCAAGGGGATCCGTTTTTGATCCTGGTGAAAACCGTAAATCTCCAGACTTTCGTATTCGTCGAGCAGATCAGGAAGACCACCGATGTGGTCATGATGGTGATGGGTGCAGAGCACTGCCTTGAGGATTAGTTCTCTCTCAGCTACTACCTTCATAACCGGCCAGGCTTCTGACGGGTCGACGACCGCGGCCTCCTTTCCGTTAATGATCAGGTAGGAATAGTTATCATAAAGACAGGGGATGATCACAACTTCCATGATTTTCACCTTGTAGACGAATAATTGAGCATGACAATTTCACTTCCTGTTTTATTAATGAAACAGTATAAGCAGTCCGCGCATTTTACTCTGTATTTTTTTACCTCCTGAGGATGATCGATCTATCATGATATACAGGCGTTTTGGCAAAACCGGTATCGACATGCCGGTTCTGAGCTTTGGTTGTATGCGCAGTATGCACAGCTGGCAACAGGTAAAAGATTCTGAAATTCCAGACGATTCTCAGATCAAGCTTAAGAAAATTGTCCACACGGCTCTGGCCCAGGGCATAAATCACATAGAGACTGCTCATGGCTATGGCTCATCGGAGCTGCAACTGGGCCAAATTCTGCCCACCATCCCAAGAAACGACTACATTCTCCAGAGCAAGGCTCGACCCAGCGAAGACCCGCAGGAGTTCGTCGACAAGGTCAAATTATCGATGGCCCGACTTGGTGTGGACCGACTGGATCTCTTGGCCCTGCACGGACTCAATGACCATCGTTCCCTCTGGCAGTGCTGCCGGAAAAACGGCTGCCTGGCCGCCGCCCGAAAACTACAGGACCAGGGACTCGTTGGCCATGTCGGCTTCTCGGGACACGGCCCCACCGATGTCATACTCCAGGCCTTGAGTCACTCTGAAAGCGGCGGCTTTGATTTTTGCAATATCCACTGGTATTTCATCTTTGATGCCAACCGGGAAGCAATCGATTTCGCCGCTGCCCACGATATCGGAATTTTCATCATCAGTCCTTCTGACAAAGGCGGGCACCTGCACTCACCATCCCCCAAGCTAGAGGAGCTCTGCGCACCGCTTTCACCAATGCTGTTCAACGATCTTTACTGTCTTGACCAAAAAGGGGTGTGCACAATCAGCGTCGGTGCCTCCGAACCGCACCACTTCGACGAACATCTCAAAGTGCTGCCCTTTCTTAAGAATGGCGATCGCACGGCTCTGCGCGCTATCGAATTGAATTTAAGAACCAAAATGGCAGAGACTACCGGCCACGAGCGTCCCGATCACTTTTGGCATAACTTTCCAGGCTGGGATGAAGCACCCGGCAACGTCAATATCAAAATGACACTCTGGCTGGCAAATATCTATCGAGCCTGGGATATGAGGAATTATGCCGTTGAGCGTTACGCGATGTTAAATCGCGGTTCATCCTGGGTACAGGGCAATGACGGGGCCCGGGCCGCTGAACTCGATTTTTCCGAAGTGACGAAGCCTGATGAGCTTTATGCGGAGCAGCTAAAGGAAATGCTGATCTCAGCCCATCGGTTTCTCAAGAAAAATGGTCAGAGCTATTGATCTGCAACTCTTATCAGTCGCCGTTTTTATCAAGGTCCCGGTGAGTAGACGAAACATCGAACAGAGAGTCCTGCCCAAGAGCCTGAGCCAAAGCCTCAACCACCGCCACTGAACGATGGCGGCCACCGGTGCAGCCAATACCGATACGCAATTCCTTCCTGTTTCGGGCCGTCTGGGTGGCAATTGACAACAACAGCGGCTTCAGCAGACGCAAGAACTCTTTGCCCTCGACGCTGTCGATCACATAGCCGGACACTTCCCGCTCGAGGCCGGATTTGGGACGAAGTTCCTCCTGCCAATAAGGATTGGGCAGGAAGCGAACATCAAACAACAAATTGGCATCCACCGGTACTCCGTGTTTAAAGCCAAACGAAAAAACATTAACTCTCAACGTTTCTGAGATCACCTTTTTGACTGATTCTTCAGCGTCCATTTTTCACCACTTAGACAGTGTTTAGGTGTCCGGTTTCAGAGGTATCCTGCCGGCCGGCCGTAAAAAAGTTACTGCCGGGTGTCCCAAGGCAATTACACTATAGATTCGGTACTTTTTATCAAGGCCCAGCAGTCGGTTAATCGACGCGTCCCTGCGGGCAGCTTCAACCACGTAACCTATCAGGCAACTACCCAAACCCAGGGCTTCGCCCATCAACAGAATATTCTGACTGGCCAGAAGCGCATCCTCACCGGGGCAGCTTGAGGTCCTGTCAGCGGCCACGACGATGGCCGCAGGAGCACCGTGAAAGAGCCGGTCCTCACCAGCGTTATCCCACTGATCAAGGGCCTTTTGAACTGTAGTGAAATATTTCTCATAATAGGTCTGAAGGGCGTTGTTTCCCATCAACCTGAGCAGAGAACGAAGCGGCAGACTGCTCGCCTTGCGGTTGAGTCGCCGGTAAAAATCTGCGGTGGCTTGGCCGAGTCTGACAACCTCCTTGCGTACCGGCAGAATGATAAATTTCCAGCCCTGGCTATTGGTGCCGGAGGGAGCCGTCACTGCCGCCCGAACCAGATCGTCGAGCACTACTCGGTCAACTTGTTCTTCCAAATAGAGGCGACAGGATCTGCGCTGCTGCATTAACTCAAGTAAGCCAACTGGGCTGAGCGGCTCCACCGATGGATCGCGGCTTTGGATTTCGACCGAGCAGAGATTCACCGGCTGATCGAGGAAAGGGACGGTGACGGCTTCGACCGGACATACGGCAAAACAGTGTCCACACTGCATGCAAGAGTCACCTTTGATCAGCGCCTTACCTGAGGAGTCGGCTATTATGATCCGATCCGGGCAGATCGACAGACAGATCCCGCAGCCGGTGCAGACTTCCTGGTTGATTATCGGCAGGTTCTGCTTCATAGCGGCTACCCGGCTGCTGTTTCCAACAACAGTGCAATCAACTTCCTGGTCAGATCATAAATGTGAGGATCGGAACTGGCTCGCGGTCCAGCAACATTGAGAATTCTGATGTCTGACTTCATGATCCAGGCGGTCACTTCGCCTGCCGCCTGGCTTGTGTCAAATTGATTAAAATCGATATGCAGACAAGGTTTTTGCAGGTCGGCGGCAATTCGTTCAGTCAGTGCCGAGCCGCCAGTGAGCCTGCCATGCGAAAGAATCAGGGTCCCGTCTGCATCGATCACGTTGCGCTCGGTTCGATCGGTATAGCGGCTGGAATCAAGCTCCTTCATTTGATATGAGAGAGGTAGTATTCCGGCTTCGGTTTTCCTTCCACCGGGAATGGATCCGCCATAGGGAACACCACAGGCTATCGCTCCGTCAAGGGCTCCCTGATCGGCGCCGGTCTGTCCCCCCGAGATTATTTTTTCTAGCACTGATCGCCTCCCGATCTCTTGTGCGTGATCAACAAAAAGATGTCTCAAATATGACGGAAATCATCTGTTCCGTCAACAGCTTCAGCTAAAGCTGCCGGCGGCCTTGCAACTTTGACAATCCAGACGGTCATCAGGTATATATCAGTCGATCGATCGTCCTTTAACCCGGAACCAGTATGGAAAGAAAAACCGTTCATCGAAGTCATTGGCAGACCCAGCTTATAGAAGTCATCGATGACGGCGATACCCGATCTCTCTATTTCGGCGGCCAGATCCTGCAGTCGAGCATGTATCTTTCAGCACCCCAGAAGCTGGCCCTCTCCTATACCCGTTTCATGGCGGCTTCTCTGCTCATCGATGACGAGCCCGAGAGAATTCTGGTGGTCGGTGTAGGGGCCGGCTCACTGGTTCGGTTTTTCCATCATCACTTTCCCAAATCCAGAATTGACGGCATCGATTATTCCAGTGAAGTCATTGACCTGGCACGCAGCCATTTTCATCTCCCCCTCAGTCCCAATGTGTCAATCCACTGTGCCAGCGGCTACGAATTTCTTGCCGAAAGAATGGACGAACAAAACTACGATTTAATCCTCATCGATGCATTCGATACCGCGGGTATGTCCAAAGAGATATATTCCGGTTCATTTTTCGAGCTTTGTCTGGATCATCTCGCACTATCTGGTATCGTCTGTCTGAATTTATGGAGTGGTGATCAGTCCAGGATGGAAGAAGTGGCCTCTGAGATTGCTCTCCGTTTCGACTCCATTCTTGAACTGCCGGTTCCCCAGCGCGGCAATGTGATCTGCCTTGCCGGTCGGGGGGACGTCCTCTCAGCTATTATCGATCTGGACAGTGCCGAGCTTGCCCGTCGGCAGGAGCGTTTCGACCTAAACTTCAGAGAAATGGTGCGGGTCTGCAGAAAATACAATCTTAACGTATTTCAACGAATTTCCCGTTACTTCAGCTGATTTCAATCACAAACCTTTTCGGATCAACCCCAGCTGATCATTGAGGTCGGCGATCTCTTGCTGCCAATAAGCATAGGAGCCAAAATCGTCATTTATCCTGGTACTGCCATCCTCGACATATTGTTTGGCGCACCAGGTGATGTAATGGATAAAGCGCATGGCTCGCAGCGGCTCAATCAATGCCAGCGTAGACCGATCAAAGGAGTGAAACAGTTCATACCCCTCGAGCAGCAGCGCCAGCTCGCTCCTCGACTCCTCCAGGTAATTGGGGAGCAGCATCCACAAATCCTGGATAGGGGGGCCGACGACCATGTCATCAAAATCGATGATAAAAAACGATTCGCCTGGCCGGTGGATCAAATTCGAGCTGTGGCAGTCGCCATGCAGCCGGATGAAATCAACTCCCTCGAACAGAGGGGTGATTAGTTCCAGGAGTTCATCGGTTGAACCGATGAACTCGCTACGTAACTGCGCGGGGATCAGGTCGTTAGCCAGAAGATAGTCAATCTGGGAACGGCTGGTCTGTTCCGGGTGCAGCCTGTTTCTACCTGCGGCCTCCTGCAGGGCTCCGACGGCGTGCAATCTGCCCAGAAGCCTGCCGAGTTCTAACCACTGTTCGACCGAATACTCGTCTACAAGTCTGCCGCCACAGCGGGGGTACACGGAAAAATAGATACCCTCGCAGGAGGACAGAGATGAACCGCCGATAAGTTCCAGAGGTGAGATAACCGGCAATTCCCGGGCAGCACAGTCGGCCACAAACTTATCCTCATCCTCCAAGGCCTTCAGGCTCCACCTGCCGGGTCGGTAGAACTTGGCCACCAGAAAATTACCAACCTCGTCCTGCACCTCATAAACACGGTTGATATAACTCGCATGGGGACGGCAGACATTGAGCAGCCGAAGGCCTGTCGCCCGTTCGACACAGCTCAGTATGGCCTCGGGATCGAGCCGGGTGAAAGGCGATTCGCTCATGTTAACATCCTGAAAATGTTGATTCTTGTTTCACTGAACTAAATATTATATAAACTACTCAACCCATGGATATTACACCACCAGAAAGTGGCGGCTGTTCCGGATTCTGTCGATCCTGCGGCATCATGCACAGCTTGCCGCCGGGCGCGGCAGTGGATGAAGCACGCCTCCTGCGGGAACGGCTCGAAAAAAGAGGCACCATCGATCTGACGATGAGCGACGGGAACAGTGATCCTGAATTATCCACCGAGCTGCTTTTCGGGTCGCAGCGTGGAAAAATGTTCGGCGTGCTCGAGTGTCTGACAGATGAAGACCAGCGGATCTTTCTTTACGGATTCTCCGGTCAGTACAACGGCCGCTGGACTGTCCCGGGGTGGGCCCCCCCGCTTTTCGATGTTGATCTATTCAAAAGGCTGAACGACCCGGTGGAACGGGAGATAAAAGAGCTGGGCCGACAAATAGAACAACAGAAAGACCAGCACAGAACAAAAGAATTGCGCTTCAGCAGGAGACAGCTCTCCAAACAGTTGATGCTGCGTATCCATGAAATCTACCGGCTGAAAAATTTCAACGGCCTTACCGCCACGCTAAGTGAAGCCGCCGGCTGTGCCGCGAATATGCCGACTGGTATTGGAGACTGCTGCGCTCCGAAGATGCTCAATCAGGCAGCCGAACTCTTCCTTACTCCGCTCTCCCTCGCCGAGTTCTATTTTGGCCGAAGTAATCCCTCTCACACACGGGAACATGGACTTTTCTACCCCCCCTGTAATGATAAATGCAGACCGCTGCTCGGATTTCTGCTGTGCGGACCATCGACAAAGCCGCAATGACTGGTGAGCTCGACATAATGTACCGTGACCGGTCGATCATG
This sequence comes from Desulfocapsaceae bacterium, assembly GCA_051010975.1. Lineage (GTDB taxonomy): Bacteria > Desulfobacterota > Desulfobulbia > Desulfobulbales > Desulfocapsaceae > JABDQA01. The sequence goes on along the minus strand of JBPCUV010000153.1, from coordinate 5,265 downwards.
GTCGTCAACAAACCTGGCGACCTCCTGGCAGTTCCAGGACGGGGGCCTGAAAAACAGGACTGTATCGTCAGCCGAGCCCGATCACTTTACCCTGAAATGCTGGAACAGCCCGCAGTGCACCGGCTTGATCAGCAAACCTCCGGGATCATGGTGCTGGCCATGCACTCTTCAGCTCATCGGCATCTCAGCAGCCAGTTCCAGAACCGCCGAGTGAAAAAAGGCTATGTCGCCATCGTAGAAAAGACTATCGAGGCCCTGTCAGGCACACTTACCCTGCCGTTTCGGTTGGATCCGGACAACCGGCCTTATCAGATTTATGATCCGGTTCACGGCAAAGAAGCGATTACCCATTGGTGTAAAATAGGTTACGATCGCGGCGGCACGCGCATCAGCTTTACTCCGCTTACCGGCCGGACCCACCAGCTAAGAGTTCACAGCGCCCACCCAGGCGGTCTTGACTCCCCGATTATCGGTGACCGCCTTTACGGTTCCGGAACTGAAGGTGACACCATGCTGCTGCACGCCTCATATCTGTCGTTCTACCATCCTGAAAACGAACGGATTGTCGAATTTCACTCCCCTCCATCATTCTGACAGCGCTTGCCCTGTGGCCCGCACTGATTAAGGTGTCAGGTAATCTGGTCCCCACTTTCAATGTTGCTTGGATATGGTCAGAACTCTGGATAGCGAAAAGATTCCGATCAAGCTCTGGCTTGACGACATGGAAGAAGGCGCCCTGCAGCAGGCGAAAAATCTTGCCAATCTGCCGTTTGCCTTCCATCATATAGCCATCATGCCCGATGCCCATTTCGGCTTTGGCATGCCGATCGGAGGTATCCTGGCGGCGGACAGCGTCATTGTACCCAATGCCGTCGGCGTCGATATCGGCTGCGGAATGTGTGCGGTGAAGACATCGCTTCCCACCATCGGCGAAGTCGACATCAAACAGGTAATGCGCACCATACGGCAGACCGTGCCCCTGGGCTTCAAGCATCACAAGAAGCCCCAAGCCCACGACTCCATGCCGGATACCGAGACCGGTTCGATCGATGACCTGCCGATCGTCCGAGCCGAGTATGACCACGCCAGGACCCAGGTCGGCAGCCTCGGAGGCGGCAATCATTTCATCGAGATTCAGCGAGGAACAGATGGAATGATCTGGTTCATGATCCATTCTGGAAGCCGCAATCTCGGATTTCGGGTTGCCAGCCATTACAACAAGCTCGCCGTCAGTATGAACAAGCGTTGGAAGATCTCCGCCCCAAAATCATGGCAACTCGCCCACCTGCCCATGGGTGACGAACCTGGACAAACCTACTACCGGGAAATGTGTTACTGCGTCGAATTTGCCCGGGCGAACCGGACACTGATGCAAAGCCGAGTTCAGGATGCTCTGAGGGAACAGATTTCGCCCGACATAGCGTTTGGTGAACCGATCAATATCGCCCATAACTACGCCACCTTGGAGAGCCATTTCGGAAAGCAAGTGTATGTCCATCGTAAAGGAGCAACCAGGGCAATGACCGAAGATACAGGGATAATACCTGGTTCACAAGGCAATAAGAGTTTTATCGTCGGCGGCCGATCCAACCCGGAGAGCTTCAACTCCTGCTCCCATGGTGCCGGCAGGAAACTGGGCAGAAAACAGGCCCAGCGACAGCTCGATCTGGCCAGAGAAAAAGCGGTATTGGAGAAAAAGAGAATTTTACACAGCCTGCGGGGTAAAAAAGATCTGGATGAAGCTCCAGGAGCCTATAAAGACATCGCAACGGTAATGCAGAGGCAACGTGATCTGGTCGATGTTATTGACGTCCTGGAACCGCTGGCGGTGATAAAAGGCTAGCAGGACCTGCTCTCAGGGGGCCAACCGTTCTATCGACCAGCTGCTGTTTTCTCTCATCTGATACATGAACCGGTCGTGGAGTCTATTTTCCCGGCCCTGCCAAAATTCGATTTCCGAGGGAACAACGCGGTAACCTCCCCAGAAAGTGGGCAGCGGTATTTTTCCTTCGCCGAATTTCTTTTTCATCTCGGCAAATTTCTGCATCAGGGCCAGGCGGGACGACAACCCGTGACTCTGGCTCGATACCCAGGCGGCAACCTGAGAATTTCTCGGGCGGCTGACAAAATAACGGGCAGACTCTGCGGTGCTGATTTTTTCGGCATGGCCATTAATCATCACTTGACGATCTAATTCAAGCCAGACAAAGAGTAGGCTGACCCTGTCATTTTCCGCAATTTCATCTGCCTTGCGACTACCGTAATTGGTAAAGAACACGAACCCGCCCTCATCAAAATATTTGAGCAATACGGTGCGCTGGCTTGGCCGGTTACCTTTATCCACCGTGGCCAGGACCATGGCTGTGGGATCGGCGATTGTCGTTTTACGGGCTTGATCGAACCAGGTCGCAAACTGGTTGACGGGCTCTGGATCAAGGGCTGATTTGTTCAATCCACCCTGGAGATATTCCCGTCGAAAATGACTTATATCCATTTTTTTTATTTCGTAGCCTTATTTATAATTGTCGATACTGCCCTGACATCTGGGCCGTCATGGCCGTTATTGTGCGAAAAAACAGCGTTAAGAGTATGTGCATCGAATCGATGAAGTCAATGAATTCTAAACATATTTTACCGGCTATGGTTCCCTTTTCCAAAACATCTCCTCACCCTACCCTATTCGATTATTAACAATGTGGTACTATGCTGATTCAAGTAATCCAGGTATAGATAAAAGGTTATGCTTTATGTTTTTTTAACAGATCACTTCTAACCATTTGAACAATGTACAATAAAAATAAAACCAAGATCGTTGCCACTCTGGGGCCAAGCTGCAAAACCGAACGCAGCATAATTGAACTGATTGGAGCAGGCATGGATGTAGTCCGTATCAATCTGTCTCACGGCGATCGGCAGGCCCATACGGAAAAGATTAAAAACGTCAGGCTGGCCCGCGAAAAAACAGGCCGGGCCACCGCCATCCTTCTCGATACCAGGGGACCGGAAATCAGGGTCGGTGAACTGGGTACCGGTACCTTTCTCAACAGCGGCGACACCATCGTACTATCAAGCGGTGAAAAGAAGGCTGACACGATCCCGGTCAATTACGATAAATTTGGTGATGACGTTTCAGCAGGTAGCGTTATTCTGCTTGACGACGGCAAAATGAAACTGCAGGTAACCCAGATCGAAGGTATGCGTGCCACAGCTGAGGTACTGGTCGGCGGAATGCTCCATTCACGAAAGCGTGTCAGCCTGCCCGACGTCAATGTCAATCTTCCCTCGCTCTCCGAAAAAGACCGAGACGATATCATCTTCGGTGTTGCTCAACAGGTCGACTTTTTTGCGGCATCATTTGTGCGCAAGGCGGAGGATGTAGAGAACGTCAGGCAGGTTATCAGAGAGTGCGGTGGCAACCAGGCCATAATAGCCAAAATCGAAAACCGACAAGGGGTCAACAACCTCACAGAAATACTCGAAGCCGCCGATGGGTTAATGGTCGCACGCGGAGACCTTGGGGTGGAAATGCCCGCCGAGGAAGTACCGATCATCCAGAAGAGAATTATCAAAGCAGCCAACATTGCCGGTAAACCAGTCATCACCGCCACCCAGATGCTCGAGTCGATGATCGCCTCACCAACACCGACCAGGGCAGAAGCCAGCGATGTTACTAACTCAATTTTTGACGGCACCGATGCGGTCATGCTCTCCGGTGAAACGGCGGTCGGCAGCTACCCCCTTGAGGCGGTGAGTTTTCTGGCTAAAACTGCCCGGATAAGCGAAGAGGCGCTAGATTACGAGCGCATCCTGGCCGACGGGCTGCGCTACCGGAGACCGGTAATCACCGATGCTATTTCCTACGCCTCCTGTGCCACCGCTGCAGACCTCTCGGCGGCGGCAATCATCACCTCTACCACCTCCGGGTCTACGGCTCGAAGGGTGGCAAGGTATCGACCGCACACACCGATTATCGCCTTCAGCCCAGTCCCATCGACTTTAAGGATAATGCAGTTAATCAGAGGTGTTATCCCTCGTCCGTGTGCAAAGTCTCACAGCCTCGATGAACAAATTCAAGACATCATCCAGCGGGCTCTGCAGGAAAAATTAATCGAGGTGGGTGAACGTGTAGTTATCACTGCCGGACTCCCTCTGCATACCGCCGGATCAACTAATACGCTGAAGGTACTGCGGGTCGATGAGACTTACCTCCAGGAGCAGAAAGCGTAAATTCAGAAGGCGATGATAGCAATCACCGACACCATTTCTATTCCAGAGCGGGAGGTGGAATTCATTCAGATCCGCGCCGCCGGGCCGGGTGGTCAGCACGTCAACAAAGTGGCGACAGCGGTTCAACTGCGCTTTGATATAGGAAACTCCTCGCTGCCAGATACCTGCAAACAACGATTAACCACTCTCAACGATCGCCGGATTACCGAAAATGGCATCATCGTAATCAAAGCACAGCAGTTCAGAAGTCTGGAGCAGAACAAGGCCGATGCTCTGCAGCGCTTGCGCATGCTTATAGCGCGAGCTCTGGTCACCAAAAGAAAACGGGTTCCGACCAGACCATCCAAAGCCTCGAAATCCAGGAGGCTCGACACCAAACAGCGTCAGAGCCGCCGCAAATCGCTGCGCCGCAAAGTTACTTCCTTCGATTAGTATCCGAGCGCCAAATCAATCTCAACACCTCTGCTTACATGCTTGAACAAACCTTTTGTCATATACAGGGAATCGGCCCCAGTGGGGAACGCCGCTTGTGGCAGGATGGCATCAATTGCTGGCAGGACCTTCTAACCAAACCCGATATCGTCCCCCGGGTGAGTGAACATGAAATTGTCGCCATGCTCGAACACTCGACCGACGCGCTGGCGGCAAACGATCCCTCATTTTTCAGCAAGCGACTTAAGCAGGGAGACAGTTGGCGTCTCTTTCCGCATTTTCGTGATCGCACCGGCTACCTTGATATCGAAACCACCGGGCTGGGGCCCACCTGCGAAATAACTACCATAGCCCTCTATGACGGTGAGCGTGTTCGGACCTACATCAACGGCATCAACCTGGATGATTTCGTTGATGATGTTGAAGACATAAAAATGTTTGTCACCTTCAATGGCATCGGCTTCGATATTCCGGTCATTGAGAACTTTTTCAAAATCAGACTAGATCAACCTCATATTGATCTTCGCTATGTACTGGCCCGTCTCGGCATCAAAGGAGGACTGAAACGCTGCGAAAAAGCACTGGGTCTCAACCGTGGAAGTCTGG